>JBEKZK010000358.1:0-5277 GCA_049509935.1 Xanthobacteraceae bacterium
TTCGAGGGCTGCCGTCCGGGTGCGAGCCGCCGCAGGTGGGGCTGCAGCGCTTCCCGGTCTCACCGGATCCGTCGCGTGCGGCGCTCGCGCACCTCCTGCTCCGAGGCCTGCTGCACCTGCAGCCGCTGCACGAATATCGTCGCGGCGCGGGAAATATGCTGGCGGCCGAGCATCTCTGCGCGCGCGCCGTCGCCGGCGCCGACGGCGTCGAGGATCTCGGCGTGCTCGCCGAGAATGATCCGCGGCATCTGCGCATCGTCGCGCAGCACCTCGCCCATCACGCGCCGCAGATACGGCCAGTGTGGCGCCGTTGTCTCGCCGATCAGCGGATTGCCGGACAGCTCGCTGATGAAGGCATGGAACCGCATGTCGGCGTCGATCTGCGCGTTCAGAGAGCCGCTTTCGACCGCGGCACCGCCGGCGTCGAGATAGGCCCCGCCCTCGCTTCTCGCGCGTTGCGCCCCCCGCTCGGCGGCGAGACGCGCCGCGAGGCCGTCGAGCATCGCCCGCAGCTCGTAGAGGTTGCGGACAAAGTCCACGTCGAGCGGTGAGACGATCAGGCCCCTTCCGGCGGCCTCGCGCACCAGCCCGCGGTCCCGCAGCAGCAGCAGCGCCTGCTGAACTGGCTGGCGCGAGACCCCGTAGGCGCGGGCAAGGTCGTCCTGGATCAATCTCGAGTTGGCCGGCAGCTGCCCCTCCACGATCTCGGAAACGATCGCGTTGACAACCAGCTCGACCAGGGTGGGAGGCGCTTGGACGGGAGGCATGAACGGCTCGGACTCGGGGGTTCCTTCGGCCTTAGCATCGCGACGCGAAAAAAGCCATTGCATTGCATACGAATTCCGAATATGAATTCTGAATTCGAATTCAAGCGGCAAAAAAGCCGCTTTCACGGGAGGATGCGATGCTCGCTGTCAGCCGTCGTTCGCTCTTGGCGTCCGCCGTGGGCGCGGTCGCAGCGGGCTCGCCGGTGAAAAGCCGCTCGGTGCTGGCGCAGGCCGCACCGGTCAAGCTCAAGCTCGGCAATGATCTCCCCGCCACCCATTCGGTCAATGTCAGGCTCAAGGAAGCCGTCGACGCCATCACGGCCGAAACCGCGGGCCAGGTCGCGATCAGCCTGTTCCCGAACAACCAGCTCGGCAGCGACACCGACATGATCACCCAGCTGCGCTCGGGCGCCCTGGAGCTCGCGACCATGCCCGGCACCGTCATGTCGACCCTGATCCCGATCGCGTCCCTGACCGGCGTCGGCTTTGCCTTCACGAGCTACGACAAGGTGTGGGCGGCGATGGACGGCGACGTCGGCAGCCTCATCCGCCGCAGCATCGAGAAGGTCGGGCTGATCCCGTTCGAGTCGGTCTGGGACAACGGCTTCCGCCAGATCACCAGCAGCACCCACCCGATCAAGACCCCGGAGGACCTCGCCAACTTCAAGATCCGGGTGCCGGTCGTGCCGCTGTGGGTCGCGATGTTCTCCGCATTCGGCGCCGCGCCGGTCAGCATCCCGCTCAACGAGGCCTACTCGGCGCTGCAGACAAAAATCGCGGACGGCCAGGAAAATCCGCTGGCGCTCATCGAGTCGGCGAAATTCTACGAGGTGCAGAAGTTCTGCTCGCTCACCAATCACGCGTGGGACGGCTTCTGGCTGCTGTCGAGCGCGAGAATCTGGAAGACCGTACCGCGGGATGCCCAGCAGGTCTTGCAGAAGCATTTCAATGCCGCCGCGAGGAAGCAGCGCGACGACATCGTCCAGGCCAATGCCGAATACCAGAAGACCCTGGAGTCGAAGGGGCTCGCCTTCAACACCACGCAAGCCGCAGCCTTCCGCACCGCGCTCGCCGGCACCACCTTCTACAAGGACGCCAAGGCCAAGTTCGGCGACGAGGCCTGGTTGCTGCTGCAGAAATATGCCGGCGACGTCGGCTGATCGCCATGCACCTGGTGGAGGAAACCAGCGCTCGGCTGCCTCGGACGACCGGGGTGGCGGGCGCCGCGCGGAAGGCCGAGCAGCTGATCGGCGCCGTGGCCGCGGCGTTCGCCGCGCTGCTCGTGGTCGCCGAGATCGTGGTGCTGCTGGCCGGCGTATCCGCCCGATATGTCTTTCAGAAGCCGCTCATCTGGTCGGACGAGGTCGCCGGCCTCCTGTTCCTGTGGCTGGCGATGCTGGGGGCGGTCGTCGCCTTTCAGCGCGGCGAGCACATGCGGATGACGGCCGTCGTCGGGCAGGTGGGACCTCGCGCGCGCGCGTTCCTCGATGCGCTGGCGATCGCGGCGCCGCTGGCATTCCTCGTCCTGATCATCCAGCCGGCCTGGGATTTCGCCTCCGACGAGGCCTTCGTATCGACGCCGGCGCTGGAGCTTTCGGGCCTGTGGCGGGCCGCGGCGCTGCCGGTCGGGCTCGGCCTGATGCTGGTGATCGCGGCGCTGCGGCTGCTCTGGTTCGGCGACCGGCGGTCGACGGTGGGCGCCGTGGCGCTGACCGTGGTCATCGGCACGATGCTCTGGCTCCTCAGCCCGGCGCTGATCCCGCTGGGCAACGTCAATCTGCTGATCTTCTTCGTCGCGCTGGTCGCCGTCATGGTGCTCTCGGCGGTGCCGATCGCGTTCGCCTTCGGGCTCTCGACGCTTGCCTACATCACGCTGACGACGAGCACGCCGCCGACCGTGGTGATCGGGCGCCTCGATGAGGGCATGAGCCACCTCATCCTGCTGGCGGTGCCGCTGTTCGTGTTCCTCGGGCTGCTCATCGAGATGACCGGCATGGCGCGGGCGATGGTCGCGTTCCTCGCCAGCCTGCTCGGCCATGTCCGCGGCGGACTGCAATACGTGCTGGTCGCCGCCATGTATCTGGTGTCGGGCATCTCCGGCGCCAAGGCGGCCGACATGGCGGCGGTGGCGCCGGTGCTGTTCCCGGAAATGATCGCGCGCGGCGCCCGGCGCGGCGACCTGGTGGCGCTGCTGTCGGCGACCGGCGCACAGACCGAGACCATTCCGCCGAGCCTCGTGCTCATCACCGTCGGCTCGGTGACCGGCGTTTCGATCGCGGCGCTGTTCACCGGCGGCATGCTGCCGGCGCTGGTGCTGGCGGCCATGCTGTGCGCGGTGGTGTGGCGGCGCTATCGCGGGGAGGACCTGTCGCACGTCAGGCCTGCGACATGGAGCGAGGTCGGCGCAAGCTTCGTGGTGGCCCTGCCGGCGATCGCGCTGCCATTCGTGATCCGCGCCGCCGTGGTCGGAGGCGTTGCGACCGCAACCGAGGTGTCGACCATCGGCATCGTCTATTCGGCGCTGGCGGGCCTCCTGATCTACCGCAAGCTCGACTGGCGGCGGCTCTATCCGATGCTGACCGAAACCGCGGCGCTGTCCGGTGCGATCCTGCTGATCATCGGCGCCGCCACCGGCATGGCCTGGGCGCTGACGCAATCGGGATTCTCGACCGCGCTGGCCGCATTCATGACCGGGCTGCCCGGCGGCGCGCCGATGTTCCTGGCGGTCACGATCGTGGCCTTCGTCGTGCTCGGCAGCGTGCTCGAAGGAATCCCGGCGATCGTCCTGTTCGGACCGCTGCTGTTTCCGATCGCCCGGCAGGTCGGCGTGCACGAGGTGCACTACGCCATGGTGGTGATCCTGGCGATGGGCATCGGCCTGTTCGCGCCGCCCTTCGGGGTCGGCTACTACGCGGCCTGCGCGATCAGCCGCATTCCGCCGGACGAGGGCATCAGGCCGATGCTCGGCTACCTGCTGGCGCTCGTCATCGGCACCGTCATCATCGCGGCGGTGCCGTGGCTCTCGATCGGCCTGCTGCACTGACTTAACCGCGGCCTCGCCCGTCGCAACTCCGGGAAGCATCGGACGTGAAAGATCTCCTCAACTTCGGCCAGATGCTCGCCGTCCATGCGCGGCTGTCGCCGACCCGTGTCGGCGCCCGCGATCTCGACCGCTCGATGACCTTCGCCCAATGGAACGAGCGGTCGTGCCGGCTCGCCAACGCCCTGCTCGGTCTCGGCCTCGCCAAGGGGGATCGGGTCGCGATCCTCGCCTACAACTGCGTCGAGTGGTGCGAGATTTTCGCCGCCAGCGCAAAGGCAGGCCTCGTCGCATTGCCGATCAACTTTCGGCTGACCGGCAAGGAGGTCACGTTCATCGTGCAGAACGCCGAGGCTTCGGCGATGATCGTCCAGGACGAGCTGGCCGGCATCGTCGAGGACGTGCGCGGCGATCTGGGAATCGCGCCGCATCGCTTCATCCATTTCGGTGCGCGTCCGTGCCGCGCCGGCCATCTCTCCTACGAGGACTTTCTCGCGCGCGGCAGCGCACGCGAGCCCGAGCAGCGCATCGCGCTGTCCGATCCGTGGACGCTGATGTACACGTCGGGAACGACCGGCAACCCCAAGGGCGTGGTCCGCAGCCATCGCAGCGCCGTGGTGCTGTCGATGGTCACCGAGATCGAGCTCGGGCTCCAGCGCAACGACGGCGCCCTGCTGGTGATGCCGATGTGCCACGCCAACTCGCTCAATTTCTTCGGTGCGTTCGGCTATCGCGGCGCGGTCAACGCGATCTACTCGCGCAAGAGCTTCGACCCGGAACACTTCGTCGCGACCTTGGGCGAGGACGGATCGACCTTCACGTCGCTGGTGCCGACACATTACATCATGATGCTCGGGCTGCCGCAGTCGACCCGCCGCAAGTACAAATTCGACGCCGTAACCCGACTGATGATTTCCTCCGCGCCGGCGCGCCCGGAGACCAAACGCGAGGTGATGGACATGTTCCCGCGCTCCGGATTGTTCGAGCTCTACGGCGCGACCGAGACCGGCTGGGTCACGATGCTGCACCCGGACGAGCAGTTCACCAAGCTCGGCTCGGTCGGCCGCGAGTGCGTCGGCGCGGCGCCCATCCGCATCCTCGACGAAGCCGGAAACGACCTGCCGGACGGCCAATCGGGCGAGCTGTTCTCGTGCAACGCCCACACCTTCGACGGCTACTGGCGCCTGCCGGAAAAGACCCGGGAGGCGTTCCGCGGCGAGTATTGCACGGTCGGCGACATGGCCCGGCGCGATGCCGACGGCTACATCCAACTGTCCGATCGCAAGAGCAACATGATCATCTCGGGCGGCGAGAACGTCTATCCCTCCGAGGTCGAGGCGCTGGTCGGCGCGCATCCGCTGGTCAAGGATGTCGCCGCGATCGGCCTGCCCGACGACAAGTGGGGCGAGCGAGTCCACGCCGTCGTCGTGCCGCACGACGGCGCTCACCTGACCGAGAGCGATCTCGTCG
>JBEKZK010000359.1:0-5264 GCA_049509935.1 Xanthobacteraceae bacterium
CTCGAACTCGGTCGGCTCCGTGCTGCGGCCTGCCGGCCTCGACAACGCCAAGGGGATTCTCTCGACCAACTACCTCAAGGACGCCACCGATCCGACCTGGAAGGACGATCCGGCGCTGCTCGAATGGTCGGCGTTCATGGACAAGTATTTTCCGGACGGTGACAAGACCAGCACGTTCAGCGTCTACGGCTATCTCACGGCGCAGACCATGGTGCAGGTGCTGCGGCAGTGCGGCGACGAGCTCACCCGCGAGAACGTCATGCGGCAAGCGGCAAATCTCAAGGATCTCGAGCTCGGGATGCTGCTGCCGGGCATCCGGATCAACACCGGACCGAACGACTTCTTTCCGCTGGAGCAGATGCAGCTGTCCCGCTTCAACGGCGAGCACGGCGAACGGTTCGGGCCGATCATCACCGGCGAGGTCGGGTCCGGCGGCAGCGGTCAGTAGAGCATTTCCCGGAAAAGTGGACACCGGTTTTCCGAAAGGAATGCGATAAACATTGAAGCTGGAGTGCTTTCCGCGCGCAGCCCTTGAGATTTGATGGTCAACCTTATGGGAAAGCGCTCCAGCCGCTGCCGGCAGGCTTCACTCGCAGCCCGCCGCGATGGCCAGAAACTCCTCCGCCTTGAGGCTGGCGCCGCCGACCAGCGCGCCGTCGACGTCGGCGACCGCCATGAGCTCGCGGGCGGTGGCCGGCTTGACCGACCCGCCATAGTGGATGCGGACCGCCGGGCCGGCATCCCGGTAGCGCGCCGCGAGGCGGGCGCGGATGAAGGCGTGAACCGCTGCGACGTCGGCCGGTGTCGCCGTGCGCCCGGTGCCGATCGCCCACACCGGCTCGTAGGCGACCACCAGCCGCTCGGCCGTGGCGCCGTCGGGCAGCGACGCTGCCAGCTGACCGCCTACCACCTCGAGCGCCCTGCCCGCTTCGCGCTCCGCAAGGGTCTCGCCCACGCAGCAGACCGCCACGAGACGCGCACGCCAGGCGGCGAGCACCTTGGCGTGGACGATCGCATCGGTCTCGTGGTGCCGGGCGCGCCGCTCGGAATGGCCGACGATGACCGCGACCGCGCCGGCGTCGGCGAGCATTTCGGCGGAGATGTCGCCCGTGAAGGCGCCGGAGGGCTCGGTGTGGCAGTCCTGGCCACCGATTGCGATGCGCGATCCGCGCGCCTTGGCGGCGAAGGCGGGGACCAGCGTTGCGGGCGGGCACACCATCAGATCGATCGCGGCGGCGAGATCGCCGGATCCGCTGACCATCCCGTCGAGCTCGGCGGCGGACCGGGCGAGCCCATGCATCTTCCAGTTTCCGGCTATCAGCTTGCGACGCGCCGCCATCGAGGTCATTCCTGGTGGTCCGGCGAGCGGGTAGCAGACCGCGCAGTGCTGCGGAAGGGCTCGCCGACTTGGCGGCGGCGGACGCCCTCGTGTCTGTCGCGCCGAGTGGCCGGGAATTGATTGACGGTGTGGCGAAAGCCGACGCATCGGTCGAGAAAAAGAAAAAGGCCCCGATCGCTGATCGGGGCCCCTGACGCAAAAAACGCCGCTGGCGGACCAGGCGCTACCTCTGCCATCCACCGTTCCAGGCGTTCCAGCCGGTGTTCCATGTATTTCCGCACGTGCACGTCGGAGCGGCCGCGTAGCCGTACGAAGGCTCCGCGTAGCCGTACGAAGGCGCCGCATAGCCATCACCGGAGCCATAGTCGGGATAGCCGTAACCATAGCCGTAGCTGTATCCCGGAGCATAGTCGTAGCCCCAGTCGGTCGCATCGGCGGCGAGGCCGAGACCCAACCCGAGGCCGAGCCCGGCGCGGCCCCAGCCGCGGCCGCGGTCATGCCAGCCGCGTCCGCCCCGGCCGGCGTCGGCCGTGCGAACGTCGCCGGCCGCGAAGCCCCGGCCGGCGCCGGTGGTACGCGCCGCGCCTCCCGAAAAGCTCCGCCCGGCCGTGCCGGCGCCATGGAAGCTGCCGCCGCCCATGTGGGCACCGCCACTCATACGGGCGCCGCCACCGCCGGCCATATGAGCGCCGCCACCGCCCTCGCGGTGCTGGGCGGCCGCCGGCGCGACGACACCCAGGCTCAGGGCGGCCGCGGCCGCCCCCGCCATCATCAGTTTTCGACCAATCATCTTTTCCTCCGTCTGGGTTGACTGGGTGATCAACTCTTCGCCCGGGGGGCGGTTGCCGGACCTCGAAGGATCGCGACCTTCTGTCGCGAACCAAGGTCGGACGTTCCTGACACTCCGCAGCGGGTGTGCTGAAGTTGCGCAGTGCCGCCCAGGATCGGGACCTTGGCTGCGCCATCCCGGCGGACGCCTCGCGAATCGACGACGCGGCGGGAAGCGGCGCCCGATGCGACGGCACCGGGCCACCAACCGGGGCCGCGAGTTGCGATGCGTCCGCCGCATCCCTATGATGCGGCCCCTTGCGCGACCGGCGGGCACCGTCGGCGCCCGCCCATTCGGTCACGACAGCCGGCACCATGCTCGACGGAATACGCAAAGCGACGGCCAATTGGCTCGGCAAGCTGGTGATGGCGGTTGTCGTCGGCTTCCTGATCATCAGCTTCGGCATCTGGGGCATCGGCGATATTTTTCGCATCTATGGCCGCACCACCGTCGCCAAGGTCGGCTCGACCGAGATCGGCGTCGAGCAGTTCAGCCACATGTACAATGAACGGCTGCGGGTGCTCGGCCAGCAGCTCAAGCGGCCGATCACGCCCGACATGGCGCGCGCGCTCGGCATCGATCGCCGCCTGCTCGGCGAGGTGATCTCGGAAGCCGCGCTCGACGAGCGCGCCCGGCAGCTCAAGCTCAACCTGTCGGACGACGAGGTCGCCCGCCAGATCACCAACGACCCCAACTTCCGCGGTCCGACCGGTCAGTTCGACCGCTTCCTGTTCGATGCCAAGATCCGCAATGCGGGCTATTCCGAGCCCCGTTACGCCGCCGAGCAGCGCCGAGTGGCGTTGCGGCGCGAGATCGCGCTGACGGTCAGTGGGCAGGAGGCGGCGCCGAGCACGCTCGCAGATGCGCTGAACCGCTTCCAGAACGAGGAGCGGGCGATCGAGTACGTGGTGCTCGGGCCGAGCGCCGCGGGCGACGTCCCTGCCCCCGATCCAGAGGTGCTGGCCAAGTACTTCGAGGAGCGCAAGGCGAGCTTCCGGGCGCCCGAGTACCGCAAGGTGGTGCTGCTTCCGATCTCGGCCGACGAGCTCGCGCGCGGCATCGAGGTGTCGGACGACGATGCCCGCCGCGTCTTTGAGGATCACCCCGACCGCTTCGGGTCGGCGGAGCGCCGGGAGATCAAGCAGATCGTGTTCCAGAAGGCCGACGACGCGCGCGCCGCGTCCGACCGCATCGCGGAGGGCGGCGGGTTCGCGGCCGTCGTCGCGGAATTCGGCAAGAAGGACCAGGACATCGTCGACCTCGGGCTGGTTACCAAGGCGGCGGTGTTCGATCGTGCCGTCGCGGATGCGGCATTTGCGCTTCCCGAAGGGGCCACCAGCGCGCCGATCGCCGGACGCTTCGGCACCTCCCTGGTGAACGTGGCCAAGATCGAGCCCGGCCACAGCAAGTCGTTCGAGGAGGTCGCCCCGCAGATCAAGAAGGAGATGGCGCTCGAGCGCGCCAAGCCGAAGGTCCTCGACACCCACGACAAGATCGAGGACGAGCGTGCGTCCGGCATGCGGATCGAGGAGGTTGCCCGCAAGCTCGGTCTGCCGTCGCGCACCGTCGAGGCCGTCGACCGCTCCGGCCGCGGACCGGACGGCAAGCCCATCGTCGACCTTGCGGCGGGCGCCGACATCGTTCCGGCGGCATTTTCCACCGACGTCAACGTCGAGGCCGACCCCGTGCAGCTGCCGGGCGGCGGCTTCGTGTGGTACGACGTCGTTGCCATCACGCCGGCGCGCGAGCGCACCCTCGACGAGGTCAAGGACAAGGTTGAGGCGCAATGGCACGGCGAGGAGATCGCCCGTCGGGTCTCGGCCAAAGCCGCCGAGATGGTCGACAAGCTCAAGTCCGAGGCGTCGTTTCCCGACATCGCGGCGGCGGCTGGCGTCACCGTGCAACCATTGTGGGGCCTCAAACGCGGCCGCGCATCGGGACCGCTCCCGGCCCAGGCGGTCGACGCGGCATTCCGCACCGCCAAAGGGGCGCCGGGATCCGCCGAGGGCAACGACCCGACCCAGCGCATCGTATTCCGGGTCACCGAGATCAAGGAGCCGACGTTCGACCCGGCGTCCCCGGACGGGCGGCAACTGGTGGAGAAGCTGCGGCGATCCTTGTCCGATGATCTCTACGGCCAGTACATCGCGTGGCTGCAGGCCGACGTCGGCACCCACGTCAACGAGGATCAGCTGCGGCGGGCCGTCGGCGGCGGCGATTCGAACTGAGCCACCGGATGCAGGTCGAGCCGTCGCAGGAGACTTTTGCCGCGATCTATGACCGTGGCGAGCCGCAGGTGGTGTGGACCACCCTGGTCGCCGACCTCGAGACGCCGGTCTCGGCCTTCCTGAAGATCGCCCGGCGGCCGCCGGGCTTCCTGCTGGAGTCGGTCGAGGGCGGCGCGGCGCGCGGCCGCTATTCGATCATCGGGCTGGAGCCCGACCTGGTGTGGCGCAGCAACGGCGGCGTCGCCGAGATCAATCGGGCCGCGCGGGCCGTGGCCGACGGCTTCGTGCGATGCCCGCAGCCGCCGCTCGAGGCGTTGCGCGCGCTCATCGGGGAAAGCCGGATCGCGCTGCCCCCGAGCCTGCCGCCGATGGCGGCGGGCGTGTTCGGCTATCTCGGCTACGACATGGTGCGGCTGATGGAGCGCCTGCCGCCGGCCAAGCCCGATCCCATCGGGATTGCCGACGCGGTCCTGGTTCGCCCGACCCTGGTGGTCGTGTTCGACTCGGTCAAGGACACGCTCACCGTGGTGACGCCGGTGCGGCCCGAGGCCGGCGTCAGCGCCATTGCGGCGCACGCCCGCGCGGTCGAGAGGCTCAACGGCGTGGTCGACGATCTCGACAGGCCCCTGGTCCAGGAAGCCGCAAACGGCGATGGCGGCCCGCCCAACGTCCTTCCGACGTCGAACACCACGCCGGAGGAGTTCGCCGCCATGGTGCGGCGCGCCAAGGACTACATCTACGCCGGCGACGTCTTTCAGGTGGTCCTGGCGCAGCGCTTCGAGACGCCGTTCACGCCGCCTCCGTTCGCGCTCTACCGCGCCCTGCGCCGGGTCAATCCGGCGCCGTTCCTGTTCTTCCTCGACTACGG
>JBEKZK010000036.1:0-14083 GCA_049509935.1 Xanthobacteraceae bacterium
CGCCTGTCGTCGCGTTCCCCACCATTACCCTCCCGGGGGCCCCCACCCGGGCGGCGCTCCCGGCGCATCGTGCGGCGCACGTATGGCGCCACCCTCGAGCGTAATGGTGGGAACCGAGATGACCGGCGCCCGAGCGAGGCGCTTTTCCAGATCGTCATATGTCCTCTCGCCTTCGGCCAGACCGAGCCGCCAGCGATAGTTATCGATGACGATGGCGACGTGATCCGGATTGTCGAAGGACGCCGCCGTGCGATCGAACGTGGCGTCATCGAAATTCCACTTCGGCGAAGCCAGACGCCAAATGAGCTTCGAGAAGTCGCGCCGGTATCTGTCGTAGCCGGCTCGACCACGCTCAGTGGCGAAATAATATTGGTACCACCATTGCAGCTCTGCGCCCGGCGGCAACGGCGTCTTGCCGGCTTCCTGGCTGCCGATCAGGTAGCCGCTCACCGAGACCAGCGCCTTGCAGCGCTCCGGCCAGATCGCCGCCATGATGTTGGCGGTCCGCGCCCCCCAGTCGAAACCGGCCACGGTCGCCTGCTCGATCTTGAGGGCGTCCAGCAAAGCGATGGCATCGACGGCGATCACCGCTTGCTGGCCGTTGCGGGGCGTATCGCCCGAAAGAAATCGAGTCGTGCCATAGCCGCGCAGATACGGGACGATCACCCGGTAGCCCGCCGACGCCAGCAATGGTGCGACATCGACGAAGCTGTAGATGTCATAGGGCCAGCCGTGCAGAAGCAGGACCGCGGGGCCATCGGCCGGGCCGGCCTCGGCGTAGCCGACATTCAGAGCACCGGCGTCGATCTGCTTCAGCGCGCCGAATGCGGTGTGCGTTCCCGGCCTGATCGCAGGCAGCTTCGGCTCGGCAGAGTGCGCCGAAGGAACGACCCCGAGCTGGGCGGCGGCGATGCTCATCGCCGCGGCGCCGAACAGGCGGCGGCGCTGCTGGTCGATCTGTTCCGACATCGTGATCATCTCCATCCGATGGATCGCCACATGTGCCGACGACGCGGCGCGCAGAGCACGCGCGCCGCCGTCTTTCTACGTCGCCTGGCGGAGCGATCGGAACGCAGCCCGCATCTCGGAGCAAAACAGCGCCGGCTGTTCCCAGGCGGCAAAGTGGCCGCCTCTGTCGAGCTCGTTGTAGTAGATGAGCTTGGGATAGGCGCGCTCCGCCCAGCTTCTCGGGGCCGCATAGATTTCGTCGGCAAAGACGCTCACGGCGACCGGGATCGTGACGCCCCTGACATCGAAGAAGCCTCCTCCCGTCGAAATCTGCGTGGTCTCCCAGTAGAGCCGAGCCGAGGAGATCGCTGTGTCCGTCAGCCAGTAGAGCGTGACGTTGTCGAGCACGTCGTCCGGGGTCAGCCCCTCGGTCTTTCCATCGAAGACGCGTGAGATCATGCCGTAGCTGCGGATGTCGTGATCCAGAATCCAGGCGGCGAGGCCAACCGGCGAATCCGCAATGCCGTAAAGCGTCTGTGGCCGGTTCGACATTTCTTGCGCGTAGCCCAGGCCACGCCTGTAGAAATCATCGAGTTGGTCCCACGCATCCTTTTCATCGCCCTGGAGGCCGGCGGGCGGCGGCCCCGCAGCTGACAGAGCCTTTGAGACATCGGCTGGCACCGTGGCCGCCATGTTGGTGTGGATACCGATCAATCCCGGCGGCTGCTGCAGCGCCATCACCTCCGAGACCGCGTTCCCCCAATCCCCGCCCTGCGCCGCATACCGTGTATAGCCGAGGCGCTGCATCAACGTCGCCCACGCACGGGCAATGCTGACGGGGTTCCACCCCGGCGCGGTCGGCTTGCCGGAGAAGCCGTAACCCGGCAGCGACGGGATCACCAGATCGAACGCGTCGGATGCGCTCCCGCCATGGGCCGTCGGATCGGTCAGCGGATCGATGATCTTCAGCTGCTCGATGATCGAGCCGGGCCACCCGTGCGTGACGATGAGCGGCAACGCACCCTCGTGCTTCGAGCGAACGTGGATGAAATGAATGTCGAGTCCGTCGATCTCGGTCACGAATTGCGGCAACGCGTTCAGCCTGGCCTCGATCTTCCGCCAGTCATGTTCCGTGTGCCAATAGCGCGCGAGTTTCTGAACCGTCGCCAGCTGCACGCCCTGCGATGGATCCGTGACGGTTTCCTTATCGGGCCACCGCGTGGCCTTCACCCGCCGGCGGAGATCAGCAAGCTGCTCCTCGGGAACATTTATGCGAAATGGTCGGATGGAGCTCGATTCGACGGCAGCGCCTGGCCTTGCCGGGAGCAGACTGGAAGCAGCTACTGCGGCTGAGCCCGCCAGAAAGATACGCCGGTTGGATGACAAAAGCCCGTATGACATACGTGCCCTCCGTGGCTGAAATGCGAGCCCATCCATCAAGGCTCGTTGGCGATAATCGTCGGACGCAATCGTGCGGCCTGCCATTCAACCTTCGGAAAGCAGGCTCATATCAATGTATGAGCGGCGACGCTTGGTTTCGACAATTCCTCGTTTCGACAATTCATGGGCACAGCTGGTGGACAGCTCGCGATAACATACTTCGATCTGGTTCGAGAAGCGGTGGGCGACCTCGTGGATGGCGAGCACTTCTTCGACATCGTCTCGGACGACGTCGTCTATGAGGTTCTCTACGAAGTCGCTGACGAAGTCACAGAGTCTGTGGCGATCGCTTACTGCGAGAGCGCCAGTTGAAAGCCGGCTGCGCCTCGTCGGTTTCCGAAAATCCGCGCAGCCGATTCATCAACGCCCCACAAGGTATTGCAGGAGTTGATGGCTATGTCGGTTCGCGGTTCGGTTGGCTCCTGTGCACAGCGAGTCGCCATCGCAACACGCCCCCCGCAGAAGCACCGCTCGATCAGGACTTCTTGCCGTCCGGACCGAACTGCTTGAGGTAGGCGATGACGTTGTCGATGTCGGTTTCGCTGGTCAATCCCGGAAACTTCATCTTGGTGTTGGGCACCTTGGCGTGCGGGTTCTTGAGATAGTCCTTGAGCGTGGCCTCGTTCCAGGTGAGGCCGGAGCTGGTGTTGGCGATGGAATATTTGTAGCCTTCCACTGATCCCGACTTGCGTCCGACCACACCGTTGAGCAGCGGGCCGACGGCGTTCTTCGCCCCTTCGCCGATCTGGTGGCAGATTTTGCATCTGGCAAATATCTTTTCGCCCGCCGCGGCATCCTGCGCAGCCGCGATCCCATATGACGCGACGAGCACCGCAAATCCGATCGAAATGGTCTTCACTGTCATGTCTGGTTCCTCACGATTTTCAGGAAAGCGCAGGTGGCGGCCAGCTCTCCACGACCCGGCGTCCATGCGCCGCGTCTCCGGCACGGCCGGGTGGGAACGTGCCTCGTTCCGCTCGGCTCGCGGACACTGCGGGTTCGGGAACCGGCGTCATGTCGCTGCGGCCTGCCGCGCGCGGCGCTGCGCCTCGATGACGTCCCAGATCAGCGCCGCGATGTCCGGGCCGCCGAACCGCTGCACCGCGCGGATGCCGGTCGGCGAGGTGACGTTGATCTCGGTGAGAAAGCCGTCGATCACGTCGATGCCGACGAAGATGAGCCCGCGCGCCCGCAGCGGCGGGCCGAGGCGCTCGCAGATCTCGCGCTCGCGCGGGGTGAGATCGGTCGCCTCGGCGGCGCCGCCGCGCACCATGTTGGAGCGCAGGTCGTCGGCCTGGGGCACGCGGTTGACGGCGCCGGCGAATTTTCCGTCGACCAGGATGATCCGCTTGTCGCCCTGGCGCACGCCCGGAATGAAGCGCTGCACCACCCAGGGCTCGCGAAACGTCACGGCGAACAGGTCGTACAGCGAGCCGAAGTTCATGTCCTCGCGCGCCAGCCGGAACACCGCGGCGCCGCCGGCGCCATACAGCGGCTTCATCACGATGTCGTGGTGCTCGCCGCGAAAGCGCTTGATCTCGTCGAGGTCGCGGGTGATCAGGGTCGGCGGCATCAGGTCGACGAACTCGGTGACGAACACCTTTTCCGGGGCGTTGCGCACCTGTGCGGGATCGTTGACCACCAGCGTTGCCGGGTGGATGCGCTCGAGCAGGTGAGTTGCCGTGATGTAGGCGAGATCGAACGGCGGGTCCTGACGCATCAGCACCACGTCGACCTCGCCGAGCTCGATCCGGCCGGGATCACCGAGCGCGTAATGCTCGCCCTCGCGGTCGCGCACCTCGAGCGGCCGCACGGTGGAGAAGATCCGGCCGTCGATCATCGCGAGCCTGTCGGGCGTGTAGTAGACGATCCGATGCCCGCGACGCTGCGCCTCCAGCAGCAGCGCAAAGGTCGAATCGCCGCGGATGTTGATCCGCTCGATCGGATCCATCTGTACCGCAATGCTCAGTCCCATCGGGCGCGTCCCGTCTATTGCACCGTGGCCGACCGATGCATCGTGGCCAACCGACCAGTGCGGAGGTGTTTGTCACACCGTCGGCTGCGCCGCCAGGGCGACGGCGTCCGTCACCGGCTCGACGCCGCCCGGCCAGCCTTTCAATCGTCCGCCTCGAAGGCCGCGCGAAGGTGGCGCGGCCAGCGCCGCGGCGCAATCAGCACCACGTCGAACCGGATGTCGCGATCGCGATCCTGCGGATGGCTCGCCAGCCACGCCTGCGCGGCGAGCGCGATGCGGCGTTGCTGCGCGGGCCCGACGGCCTCGGCGGCATCGTCCAGCGTGTCGCGCGCCTTGACCTCGACAAAGGCCAGCAATCGGCCGCGCCGCGCCACGATGTCGATCTCGCCGATCGGTCCGCGCCAGCGCCGGGCGACGACGCGAAATCCCTGGAGCCGAAGCAGCACCGCGGCGCGGCTCTCGGCCGAGAGCCCGAAGCGAAACGCGGCGAGCCGCTGTCGGCGGAGCTCGGCTCGGCGCCGCAAGCCCGGCTCGGCGCCATCGCTCCGCGTCATGGCCCGTCCTTCAGCGCCAGGGCGCGCCGGTAGACGTCGCGGCGCGGCAGGCGCGCCACCGCGGCCACCTCGTCCACCGCCTCCCGCACCGAGGTCCGCGCCAGCGCGTTGCGCAGCAGCGCCTCGACCTCGTCGGGAGTCGCGCGATCCTGGTCGGTCGCCGGCGGCGCCACCACGATGACGATCTCGCCGGGAGGCGGCGCCGATTGCGCCGCCTCCGCGGCAAGCGTCACCAGATCGCCGCGCCGCACCTCCTCATGGAGCTTGGTCAACTCGCGGCAGATTGACGCGTCCCGCGCTCCGAGCCGGTCCGCCAGATCGGCCAGGGCATCCGACAGTCGCGGACCGGTCTCGAACAGCACCAGCGTCGCCGGAATGCCGGCAAGCTCGGCAATGCGGGCGCGCCGCTGACCGACCTTGGCCGGAAGGTAGCCGTCGAACAGGAAGCGGTCGCTCGGCAGGCCGGCGACCATCATGGCGGCCAGCAGCGCGGACGGCCCGGGCAGCGCCGTGACCGCGTGCCCGTGCGCGATCGCCGCACGCACCAGCTTGTATCCGGGGTCGGACACCAGCGGGGTGCCGGCGTCGGACACCAGCACCACGGCGGCGCCGTCGGCGAGGCGGCGCAGGAGCTTCGGGCGGGCGGCCGCGGCGTTGTGATCATGATAGGGCGTGAGCGGGGTCGATATGCCGTAGCGGGTGGTGAGCTTCGTCGTCACCCGGGTATCCTCGCAGGCGATCACATCGGCGCCGGCAAGCGATTCGAGCGCCCGCAACGTGACGTCGCCGAGGTTGCCGATCGGGGTCGCGACCAGATGCAATCCCGGCGCGAGCTTCGGTACCGTAACGTCATGGCCGGCAACCGCATACCGCCGCGGTCGCTCGCCGCGATCCCCGCTGTGGAAAACTCGCGCCGGTGTCCGATCGATCCTGCTCATGATCGACACATTACCGCCCCGCCGGGCTCGCGTCATCGCATGTTCGCGCCCTCAACCTTTTGACTCATCAGGTGTTCGCCCACATGATGCGGTTCCGGGGCCGTCGCTTGCCGGCGCCATGCCGCATCGCGGCCCGAGGAGAACGGCTGTGTCCGGGCTGTCGCAAGGTCGAGGGTTGGCGCGGACGCGGCGATGGTGGTGCGGCGTCACGGCGGCCGCCGCCGCCGCGGTGCTGTCCGCCTGCTCGGGATTGCCCGGGAGCGATTTCTTCAACTCCTCGCCGCCACCTGCGGCGCCGGCCCAGGCCTCGACTGCGATCGGGGCCGGCAGTGTGCGCGTCGGTCTGGTGCTGCCGCTGTCGGCGCCCGGCAACGCCGGGCTGGCGGCGCTGGCGATGAAGAATGCCGCCGACATGGCGCTCTCCGAGTTCCAGTCGCCGAACATTCAGTTGCTGGTCAAGGATGACGGCGGAACCGCCCTGGGCGCGCAGATCGCCACCCAGCAGGCGATCCAGGAAGGTGCGGAGATCATTCTCGGTCCGGTGTCGGCCGCCTCGGTCGGCGCCGCCGCGCAGGCGGCGCGCAATCGCGGCGTTCCGATCATCGCATTTTCCAACGACGTCAACGTGGCGACCAAGGGCGTTTATCTGCTCAGCTTCCTGCCCGAGGCCGACGTCGACCGCGTGGTCGAGTATTCGGTCGCCAACGGCAAGCGCTCGTTCGCGGCGCTCGTCCCCGACAACGCCTACGGCACCGCGGTCGAAGCCGAGCTCCGCCAGGTGGTGGCGCGCAAGGGCGGGCGCGTCGTCGCGCTCGAGCGCTATCCGGCCGACAGGCAACAGGTTCAGGAGCCGGCCAGGCGCATCGCCGAGGCGGCGCGGCAGGCCGACACCATCTTCGTTCCGGACCCGGTCGACGCGGCGCCCGCGCTGGCGGCCGCACTCGGCGCCGGCAAGCACCTGCAGCTGGTCGGAACCTGGCTGTGGAATGACCCGGGCAGCCTGTCCGATCCCGCGCTCCAGGGCGGCTGGTATGCCGGGCCCGACGTTGGCGGCTTCCGCGCCTTCTCCAGTCGCTATCGCGCCCGCTACGGGCAGGATCCGGTGCGCACCGCGACGCTCGCCTACGACGCGGTGTCGCTGGTCGCCGCCCTGGTGAAGACGCAAGGGCCTCAGCGTTTTTCCGAGGAGGTGCTGACCAACCCGTCAGGATTTTCCGGCCTCGACGGAATTTTCCGGTTCCGGCCCGACGGCACCAATCAGCGCGGCCTCGCGGTATTCCGCGTGACCGCATCGGGCTCTCAGGTGATCAGCCCACCGCCGAAGGCGTTCACCGGCCCGGGAACGTGAGACGCGCGCGCTAGCCCGACTTAGGCCGCGAGGTCGGCGACGACCGCGTCGAGAACGGGAAACCCCGCCGGCGTCACGCGCAATCGACCGGCCGGGTCGATCTCGACGAAGCCATAGCCGCGCAAATCGGCGATCCGGTCGGCATCGAGCGGCTTTCCGGCGAGCGCCGCATAGCGGCCGGGCTCGATCCCTTCGGCGAGCCGCAGACCCATCAGCAGCAGCTCGTCGGCCTGCTCGGCGCGCGTGAGCGGGTCATCGGTCACGAGGCCATGGCCGGCCGCCTCGACCCGCATCAGCCATTGCTCGGGGTGCCGCTCGGTGGCGGTGGCGTGGCGCCGGCCGGCGATGTCGAGCCGTCCATGCGCGCCCGGGCCGATCCCGGCGTATTCGCCGTAGCGCCAGTAGACCAGGTTGTGCCGGCATTCCTGGCCCGGCCGCGCGTGGTTGGACACCTCGTAGGCCGGCAAGCCGTGGACATCGCACGCCTCCTGCGTGACATCGAAGAGCGCCCGCGCGGTGTCCTCGTCGGGAGTGGCCAGCCTCCCGGCCGCATGAAGCCCGGCGAAGGGCGTGCCCGGCTCGATGGTCAGCTGATAGAGCGAGAGATGGTCGCCGGCCTGCGCGATGGCGCGCTCGAGCTCGGCCCGCCAGGCATCCGGCGTCTGCCCCGGCCGCGCATAGATGAGGTCGAAGGAGTAGCGTGCAAAATTCCTTCGCGCGATGTCGACCGCCGCCAGCGCCTCGCGGGCCGAATGCATGCGGCCGAGCGCGCCGAGCGCCGCATCGTCCAGAGCCTGCACGCCGAGCGACACCCGGTTGATCCCGGCCCGGCGAAAGTCCGCGAACCGCGTCGCCTCCACCGAGGTCGGATTGGCCTCCAGCGTCACTTCGACATCAGGCGATATCGTCCAATGCCGTGCAATGCCGTCGAGGATAGCGGCGACCGTGCCGGGCTCCATCAGCGACGGCGTTCCGCCGCCGAAGAAGATGGTCGACACGGTGCGTCCCGGCACCCGGGCGGCTGTCGCCGAGATCTCGGCCGAAAAAGCCCGAACGTAGCGGGCCTGGTCGACCTGCGCGTGACGGACGTGACTGTTGAAGTCGCAATACGGGCACTTGGACAGGCAGAACGGCCAGTGGACGTAGACCCCGAACCCGGCCTCGCTCGCAGCACCTGTCGTCATCATGGGTGCGGTATGGCAGGTTCCCGGCTCCCCGTCACGGTCCGGCTCGGTTGCCGGCTCGCCGAAGCGTTCCATGGGAGCGGATTCGCCGTCGACGAGCGCCGCCCGCTTCAGGATGGCGTCGGACGGACTCCGCCGAGGCAGGCATCCGCCAGCTCGAGGAAGGCGCGCGCCCGATGTGACAGGCCCGTGCCGTGGGGCGGCAGGCCGTGCTTCTGCTCGCCCGTCATCTCGCCGAACGTGATGTCGAATCCGTCGGGAACGAACATCGGATCGTAACCGAAGCCTTCGGGGCCGCGCGGCGGCCAGATCAGGGTGCCCTGGACATCGGCGGCGAACGCCTCCAGGTGGCCGTCCGGCCAGGCGACGCACAGCGCCGAGACGAACCGGGCACGCCGGTCAGCCGGGCTCGAGGCGCCGTGCTCGCGCAACGCCTGCTCGACCTTTTCCATCGCCAGGTTGAAGTCCCGCTGCGGGCCCGCCCAACGCGCCGAGTAGATGCCGGGCGCGCCGCCGAGCGTCGCAACCTCGAGGCCCGAATCGTCGGCGAACGAGGGCAGGCCCGAGGCCGTGGCCGCCGCCACCGCCTTCAGGCGGGCATTCTGCGCAAAGGTCGTCCCGGTTTCCTCGGGCTCGGGGAGCCCCAGGTCCTGGGCCGAGACAGCCTCGACCCGATACGGCGCCAGGAGGCCGCGCATTTCGATCAGCTTGCCGGGATTGTGGGTCGCGATGACGAGCCGCCCGGTGATCTGCCGGCGCTCGGTCTGCCGGTCGGTGCCCATGGTGGAACGCCTGCTCACATCACGGCGATCTTCTGCAGGTCGACCAGCTTGGCGATCCCCTTGCGGGCCAGGGCCAGCAGCTGGCCGAGCTGCTCCTCGCTGAACGGGTCCTTCTCGGCGGTCGCCTGGATCTCGACCAGACGGCCATCCCCCGTCATCACGAAGTTGGCGTCGGTCTCGGCCTCCGAATCCTCCGCATAGTCGAGATCGAGCACCGCGTTGGCGTTGCAGATGCCGCACGACACCGCCGCAATGTGGCCGCGCAGCGGCTCCTGCCGAAGCATGTCGCGCGCCTTCATCCAGGCCAGGCAGTCGTGGAGCGCGATCCACGCCCCGGTGATCGAGGCCGTGCGGGTGCCGCCGTCGGCCTGGATCACATCGCAGTCGATGGTGATCTGCCGCTCGCCGAGCGCCGCCAGATCGATGACGGCGCGCAGCGACCGGCCGATCAGGCGCTGGATCTCCTGGGTGCGTCCGGTCTGCCGCCCGCCCGCCGCCTCGCGCCGCGTGCGCTCCAGGGTCGCGCGCGGCAGCATGCCGTACTCCGCCGTGATCCAGCCGCGTGCCTGGCCCTTCAGCCACGGCGGCAGCTTGTCCTCCAGGGTGGCGGTGACCAGCACATGGGTGTCGCCGAACTTCACGAAGCACGAGCCCTCGGCGTATTTCACGACCGAGCGCTCCAGGGCCACGGCGCGCAATTCGTCCGGCTGTCGGCGGCTCGGCCGCATGAATCCTCCCCGCGATGTCGCGTCGGCATGGTTTTACGGACGTGGCGCGGCCGCGACAAGGGCCGGACGCGCGGCGGCGGCTCCGGATCGCCGACTTGCATTCCCCGTCCCGGATGGACAAGTGTTGGGGTCCATTCCGGTGGAGCATGCGTCACGTGTCCCACGATGTCCCGATCGGCGCAACCGAGGTCAGCCTCGCCCAGCTCAACGAACGCTCGCGCGAGATTTTTCGCCGCATCGTGGAAAGCTATCTGGCGACCGGCGAGCCGGTCGGCTCGCGCAACATCTCGCGGCTGATCCCGATGACGCTGTCGCCGGCGTCGGTGCGCAACGTCATGTCGGATCTCGAGCAGCTCGGTCTCATCTGGGCGCCGCACACCTCGGCCGGACGCTTGCCGACCGAGCTCGGCCTGCGCTTCTTCGTCGACGCGCTGATGCAGATCGGCGACCTCACCGAAGCCGATCGCCGCTCCATCGAGGCCCAGGTCGCGGCGACCGGCCAGTCGAAATCGATCGAGACAGTGCTGACCGAGGCCTCCTCGCTGCTCTCCGGGCTCACCCGCGCGGCCGGCGTCGTGCTCACCGCCAAATCCAACATCCGCCTCAAGCACATCGAGTTTGTTCGCCTCGAGCCCGAGCGCGCCCTGGTCGTGCTGGTCGCCGAGGACGGTCAGGTGGAGAATCGGGTCTTCGTGCTGCCGCCGGGCCTGCCGACCTCGGCGCTCATCGAGGCGACGAACTTCCTCAACGCCCATATTCGCGGGCGCACGCTGGCGGACGCCAAGGCCGAGCTCGAACGCTCGATCGAGCAAGGCAGGGCCGAGCTCGACCAGCTCACCCAGAAGGTCGTCGCGGCCGGGCTCGCCAGCTGGTCCGGCGGCGAGACCGACGAGCGCAAGCTCATCGTCCGCGGCCACGCCAACCTCCTCGATGACCTGACTGCGCTCGATGACCTCGAGCGCGTGCGCCAGCTGTTCGATGCGCTGGAGACCAAGCGCGGCGTGATCGATCTGCTCGGTCGCGCCGAGGTGGCCGACGGCGTGCGCATCTTCATCGGCTCGGAGAACAAGCTGTTCTCGCTGTCCGGCTCCTCGACCATCATCGCCCCCTACCGCGACGGCACCGGGCGGATCGTCGGGGTGATCGGGGTGATCGGGCCGACCCGGCTCAACTACGCGCGGATCATCCCGATGGTCGACTACACGTCGAAGGTGGTCGGAAAAGTGCTCGCCGGCTGAAGGGCCCGCAGCCGGCTTGATTTTTGCCGACGGAGCCCTGATATGCGGGGCGTTGCAATTTCCACATGGGGATCGACCAGCAATGACGGACACGACCGCCCGCGCCTCCGACGTTGCCCCCGAGGAGCAGGGCGACCTGAGCCCGACAACGTCCGACCCGGTGGCCGCGCTTGCGCAGGAGGCCGCGCAGGCCAGGCAGGAAGCCGCCGACTACAAGGACCGGCTGTTGCGGGCCTTGGCCGAGATGGAAAACCTGCGCCGCCGCACCGAGCGTGAGGTCGCCGACGTGCGCAGCTATGGGATTGCCAATTTCGCCCGTGAGCTGCTGGCAGTGGCCGACAACATGCGCCGGGCGCTCGACGCGGTCGGCGGCGAGGCACGTGCCCATGCGGGGCCGGGGCTGCTCGCCTTCCTCGACGGAGTCGAGTTGACCGAGCGCGAGCTTCTCAAGGCGCTGGAAAAGCACGGCGTCACCAAGCTCGAGCCGCTCGGGCAGCGGTTCGATCCGAACCTCCACCAGGCGATGTACGAGGTCCCGGACCCTTCGGTGGCGAACGGCACCGTGGTGCAGGTCGTGCAGCCCGGCTATCGCATCGGCGAACGCGTCCTGCGTCCCGCCATGGTGGCGGTGGCCAAGGGCGGCCCGAAGCTGCCCAAGGAGCCGCCCGCCAACGACAATGCCGACGACCCGGCGGGGCCTCCGCCCGATTCGGTCTAGCAACCTCACTTCGGCTCCAGGCCGTCACGCACGAGACGGAAGCGCGGGAACAGCTGCTGCCAGTCTTCCTTGCGGGCGATGGCGAGCACGCGCACCGAGCTCGACGAGCCGAAGCGCAGCCACTGGATCACTGTGAGGTCCGTCGCGGTCCTGGCCTGCTTTGCCGACAGAACCATTTCGTGACCCTGCTGGCCGCCGATGCGCATCGGTTCCATGCGTTCGATGTGCATGTCCTTGACGCCGGGAACGCCGGTGAGAGCCTGGCGGGCGAAGATGCCACGATCAGCGCCCTGCTCCGGGACGGCCGGAATGATCGTGATGATGATCGCCGGCTGCTCGTCGAGCTCGATCGAATTCTTCGGACCGTCGGTCAACAGCGCGCCCCCGTTCGGCGCCGCCTGGACGATGCGAAATCCGGCCAGGTCCTTCAGGTTGTAGGGCAGCAGGGCGAGCAGCTCATCGTTGGGGACGACGGCCCGCACCTTCAGGCTTTCGAGCGCGGACCGGATGGTAGCGTCGGTCGAGGCTTCGGCGGCGGCGTTCTGCATCTCGACGCTCACCAGCGCGGTGAGGCCGCCGGTTGCCGCGACCAGCATCCATCGCCGGACCTGAATCCCCTGCATGTCCTGCTGCCCCACGACGAGGACCCCGGTGCCCTCCGCAAGCGCCAGATTCTCGCGGCGTTCCTGGGTGAATCCGGCCTTTTGCGCATTGGCGGTCAAGCCCTTCTCGACCTCCTCGTAGGCTTCCGCCGGGAATTCGCCGATCAGGATGGCGGCCTTCCGCGCCGGATCCACGAACCCCGGAAAGGCCGGGCTCAGGACCATGCCCGGAGGCGGCACCAGGCCGACGCGCGAGCCGGGCGGAAACATCGGCTCGCCGCCGGCGCGGGCCGGGCCGGCGGCGAGCATGGCGAGGGCCAGCAGGCAGAGGCGGATCAGCATGGCAAAGCTCCGATCGCGCATGTTCCAGCGAACCGGATACCGGTTCGCCGCCGAGCCATGCGCCGTGCGGGATTCCTAGCGCATGTCCCGATCGCAAGCGAACAGGGCGATGCGTTCCCGCCCGATACAGCAAACGAGAGTTGGGCGGCAAGGCGCCGCGTCGGGCGGGCTCAGGCGGATCGTCGACGTCTCGGCGATCCCGCCAGACCGATCGCAGGGCCGTGCGGCGGCCCGCCGCCAGCTTGCTCGACGTGGTAAAGTCCGATCGTGGCTCGCGAATTCGTGAGCCGATGTCTTGCGGGCAAAAATGCCCGCCCTTATATCAGCCGCGAACGTTGCGGCGGTCACGACGCCGCGGCGAGGCCAGCTCGAAGCAAGGTTTGAGGGGGTTGGACCAGGGGCGGTTCACGGGTCGGGAGTGACCCGTCGATGGTTCCTTCCGGGCGCTACTGGGCCCGGCCGACCTGCCAGAAAAGAGAGGAAGTCACATGGGTAAGGTCATCGGCATCGACCTCGGAACGACCAATTCCTGCGTTGCCGTTATGGAAGGCTCGGCGCCGAAGGTCATCGAGAATGCCGAGGGCATGCGCACCACGCCCTCGATCGTGGCCTTCACGGACGACGGCGAACGGCTCGTCGGCCAGCCGGCCAAACGCCAGGCGGTCACCAATCCGGAGCGCACGTTCTTCGCCGTGAAGCGGCTGATCGGCCGTCGCTACGACGACCCGATGGTCGAGAAGGACAAGAAGCTCGTTCCTTACAAGATCATGCGCGCCTCCAACGGCGACGCCTGGGTCGAGGCCGACGGCAAGAGCTACTCGCCGTCGCAGATTTCCGCCTTCATCCTGCAGAAGATGAAGGAGACCGCCGAGGCCCATCTCGGCCAGAAGGTCGACCAGGCGGTGATCACCGTCCCGGCTTACTTCAACGACGCCCAGCGCCAGGCCACCAAGGACGCCGGCAAGATCGCCGGCCTCGAGGTGCTGCGCATCATCAACGAGCCGACCGCGGCGGCGCTCGCCTACGGCCTCGACAAGCAGAAGACCGGCACCATCGCGGTGTATGATCTCGGCGGCGGCACCTTCGACGTCTCCGTGCTCGAGATTGGCGACGGCGTGTTCGAGGTCAAGTCGACCAATGGCGACACCTTCCTGGGCGGCGAAGACTTCGACATGCGGCTGGTCAACTATCTGGCCGACGAGTTCCAGAAGGAGCAGGGGATCGACCTGCGTCGCGACAAGCTCGCGTTGCAGCGCCTGAAGGAGGCCGCCGAGAAGGCCAAGATC
>JBEKZK010000360.1:0-5263 GCA_049509935.1 Xanthobacteraceae bacterium
CGACGAGAACGGCGACGCGCTCGACGGCGCGCTGAGGACGATCGCGACGCTGTGATCTTTACCCGCTGTTGCGCAAGCCGGCGGCGATGCCGTTGATGGTCAGGTGGATGCCCTGCACGACGCGCTCGTCGGTGTCGCCGCCGCGATGGCGCTTGAGCAGCTCGATCTGCACGTGGTTGAGCGGGTCCAGATAGGCGGAGCGGTCGCGGATCGAGCGCGCCAGCGCCGGGTTGCGCTCGAGCAGGCTCGTCTGCTCCATGATGGCGAACAGCGCCTCGATCGAATCCTCCCATTCGGCGTGCAGGCGCGCGAACACGGGCTGGCGCAGGGGCGCCTCATCGACCAGATCGGCATAGCGCGACGCGATGCCGATGTCGCTCTTGGCGAGCACCATGTCCATGTTCGACAGCAGCGCCTCGAAGAACGGCCATTCGCGGTACATGGCGCGCAAGGTCGCCAGCCCGTCGGCCGGCCGCGCGGCGAGAAAGGCCTTCACGGCGGAGCCGAACCCGTACCAGCCCGGCAGCATCAGCCGGCACTGCGCCCAGCTGAACACCCAGGGAATCGCCCTGAGGTCGGAGATGCTCGACGATTTGGTGCGCGAGGCGGGGCGGCTGCCGATGTTGAGGTTGGCGATCTCGCCGATCACGGTGGCGTCGCGGAAGTAGCGTTCGAAGCCGTCGGTCTCGTAGACGAGGCCGCGGTAGGCCCGATAGGCGTGCGCCGACATCTCCTCCATGACGGCGAGGAACTCGCCGTCGCGCGGCGCCGCCTGCGCCGGCTCGAGCAGGCTCGCCTCGAGCGTCGCGGCAGCGAGGATCTCGAGATTGCGCCGCCCGACGTCGGGGTTGGAATACTTGCTGGCGATGACCTCGCCCTGCTCGGTGATGCGGATCTGGCCGCGCACGGCGCCGGCGGGCTGCGCCCGGATCGCCTGATAGCTCGGGCCGCCGCCGCGGCCGACCGACCCGCCGCGGCCATGGAACAGGCGCAGGCGGACATCGTGCCGGCGAAAAACCTCGACCAGCTCGAGCTCGCCCTTGTAGAGCTCCCAACCCGAGGTCAGGAACCCGCCGTCCTTGTTGCTGTCGGAATAGCCCAGCATCACCTCCTGCTCGCGGCCGCGGCCGTCGAGCAGGCGCTGGTAGTCCGGGAGCGAGAGCAGCCGGTCCATGATCTCGCCGCTGTTGCGCAGATCCGCGATGGTCTCGAACAGCGGGACGATGTTGAGATCGAGCGCGCCCTCGCGCGGCCGCATCAGCCCCGCCTCCTTGAGCAGCACCGCCACCTCGAGGACGTCGGAGACACCATCGGCCTTGGAGATGATGTAGGTCGGCACCGCGGCGCTGCCGTAGCTGCGGTGAGCGTCGGCGGCGGCTTCGAGGATGGCGAGCTCGGACGTGGTCTCCGCCGAGTACGACAGGAACGCCGAGGCGAGCGGCCGCGCGGTCGCGAGCTCGCGGCGGAGCAGGTCGATGCGGGCGTCCTCGCCGAGCCCGCGATAGCCGGTGCCGGGCGAGGCCATCTCCAGGAGCTCGTTCACGGTGCGCTCGTGGACGTCGGAGTTCTGCCGCAGGTCGACGGCCGCCAGGTGGAAGCCGAACACGTCGACCGCCCGCCGCAGGCTGCGCAGCCGGCCGCGGGCGAGCGCCGGCGAGCCGTTGGCGACGAGCGAAGCGGACAGGGCGTCGAGATCCGCCTTGAGCTCGGCGGCGAGCCGATAGGGCGGCGCCTCACCGACGGCGTGGCGCGGGGCCTCCAGCCGGTCCAGCGCCCAGGCGGTGGCGGCGAGCCGCGCGTAGATGCCGGAGATGGCGCGACGGTACGGCTCGCGGCTGCGATGCGGCGAACGGTCGGGCGAGCGGTCGGCCAGCGCCAGCACCTCGTCGGACACGCGGACGACGTCGGCATCGAGCGACAGCTCGCCGCCGAGCTGGTGCAGCTCCTCGAGATGGAACCGCAGCGCGCGAGCGCTCTGCATGCGCAGCGCCTGGCGCAGCACCTCGGCGGTGACGAAGGGGTTGCCGTCGCGGTCGCCGCCGATCCAGCTGCCGATGCGCAGGAACGACGGCAGCTCGGCCGACGCCCAGGCCGGATCGAGGGCGCGGAGCTGGTCCTCCAGCCCGGCATAGAGTCGCGGCAGGCCGCGCAGGAAGGTGTAGTCGTAATAGTCGAGCGCGTTCTCCACCTCGTCGACGACGGCCAGGCGATTGCGGCGGAGGATGCTGGTCTGCCACAGCGTGAGCACGGCGCGGCGCAGGCCTTCGCCGGTCGCCTCGATCTCCTCGCGGGTCAGATCGGCGCGATCGCGCGCGCCGAGCAGGTGGGCGATCTCCATCTCGCGATCGATGACGCTCTTGCGCCGCACCTCGGTCGGATGCGCGGTCAGGACCGGGCTGACCAGGGCGGTGTCGAAGAAGCGCCGCAGCTCGGCATGCGGGATCCCGGCCGCGGCGGCCCGCGCCAGGGCGCTGGCCATCGTCCCCTCGCCGAGCCCGGAGCCGGCCGGTGCGTGCGCCCGGATCGCCCGGATGCCGTGCTGGTCTTCGGCGATGTTGGCGAGATGCGAGAACAGGCTGAAGGCGCGGATGATCTGGATGGTCTGGCGATGCGACAGGCCGGTCAGCGCCGCGTTCAGGTCCTGCCGGGCCTGCTCGTCCTGGTCACGGCGGAAGCCGATCGAGCGCTGCCGGATACGCTCGACCAGGTCGAAGACCGCCTCGCCCTCCTGGTCGCGCACCGTGTCGCCGAGAAAGTGGCCGAGCAGCCGGATGTCGTCGCGCAACGCCGCCCGACCGTCGCGGGCGTCGGTGTCGTTCATGCCAGTCGACATCGGCCAGTCCTCCGTCCAGGAATGCCATTCCGGCCCCGTCAGCTCCCATTGCGGGGCAATCGGCGTGCCAGAAGCCCGACAAGACGCTTGCCAGCCGGGTAAGCAACGATTTACCTAGGGCTTCGTCCGGCCACCACAGGTCCTCGTGCGATCCCCATCGAGCCAGTCGAAGCCGCTGCGCGCGGCGAAAGCCGACAAGCCGCGGCGCGGCGCCATGGCGCGCCCCGGGCCGAAGCTGCCGACGCGGGATCGCATCCTGCAGGCGGCGATCGCCGAGTTCGCCGACAAGGGCCTCGCCGGCGGCCGGCTCGACACCATCTGCACGGCCGCGGGCGCCAACATCCGCATGGTGTATCACTATTTCCATGACAAGGCCGGCCTCTACATCGCGGTTCTCGAGCACGTCCTGGGCGAGCTGCGGCACGAGGAGCTGAAGCTCGACGTCGACCAGACCGCGCCGATGGAGGCGCTGCTCCAGCTGTTCGATTTCACCTACGATCATTTCGCCAGCCACCCGGAGCTCATCAGCCTGCTGAGCGGCGAGAACCTGCTCAAGGCCGAGTTCCTCAAGCGCTCGACCCGGACGCCGGTCATCTCCTCGCCGGTGCTGCGGCTGATCCGGCAGATCCTGCGGTCGGGTGAAGCCGACGGCAGCCTGCGCGGCGGCGTCGATCCGCTGCAGCTCTACGTGATGCTGGTGAGTCTGAGCTATTTCCACCTCTCCAACGGCCACACGCTGTCGGTGATCTTCGAAAGCGATCTGTTCCGGCCCGAATGGCTGTCGCGGCACAAGGCGATCGCCCGCGAGGTGGTGCGACGCTTCATGGCCGTCGGGCCGGTCGGGTAGCGCAGCGCCGCAGACCGCGACAGACCGTAGGGTGGGCAAAGCGAAGCGTGCCCACCTTTGGCGACCGCCGGTGGGCACGGCGCAAAAGCGCCTTTGCCCATCCTACGCGGCTACACTGCCCAAATCGCTGGCGCGCGTGCTCAACCAGTCGGCAATAAATCGGCAGCGGACCGGCGCGCTCTCGAAGCGCAAGCGCGGCCTGCCGAGGCGGCCCGCGCTCGCTCCGACTCCGCACGACCGCAGAATCTCCTGCTCGGCAAATGTGTTGCGGGGCGACCCGGAGGGTGCGGAGCGGTAGGCGGGCCGGGCCGGACCCGAGGATGGCACGGAGCCTGCATGGGTAAGTATGTTATTACTTACCAGGCTGCCGAGCGCGACCTCGAGGACGAAACCGGACAATCGGAGGACAAGGGATGACCACCCTGCGGACACTGGCGTTTGCCGCGATGCTGGCGGCCGGAGCAGCCGGCACGGCCGGCGCCGAGGACAGCAAGATCGGCTTCATCTATGTCGGCCCCGCGGCCGACTTCGGATACAACACGTCGATGGACCTCGGCCGCGTCTACGTGGAGAAGCACGTGGCCGGGGTGACGACCACGGCGTTCGAGGGCATTCCGGAGACCGCCGAGGTCGCCCGGGTGATGGAGCGGCTGATCACGTCCGGCCACAAGATCATCTTCGCCACCAGCTACGGCTATCTCGACGAGGCGATCAAGCTCGGCGAAAAATATCCCAACGTGACCTTCCTGCATGCCGGCGGTGCCAAGCTCTCCAAGAACGTCGGCACCTACTGGGCCGATTCCGACGACGGCATGTATCTGGCCGGCATGGCGGCCGGGTCGGTCAGCAAGTCCGGCAAGCTCGGCTTCGTCGGCGCCTTCCAGATCCCGCAGCTGTTCCGGTCGATCAACGCCTTCACCCTGGGCGCCCAGGCGGTGAACCCGCAGGCCACCACCACGGTGGTGTGGACCGGCGCGTGGTGGGAGCCGCAGAAGGAGGCCGAGGCGGTCAACGCCTTCGCGGACCAGGGGATCGACGTGGTCGCCGAGCAGGTCGACAGCCCGATCACCATCGCCCAGACGGCGGAGAAGCGCGGCATCCACATGATCGGCAAGGACGTCGACGTGCACGACCGCGCGCCGAAGGCCTGGCTCACCGGGGTGTCGTGGAACTGGGGGCCGATGATGACGACGCTCGTGGACGAGGCGCGCGCCGGCACCTGGAAGCCCTCGCACGTGCGCGGCAACCTTGCCAGCGGCGCCGCGGTGTTCGATCCTTTCGGCGACAGCGTCCCGGCGGACGTGCGCGCCAAGGTGCTGGCGGTGAAGGACGAGATCACGGCGGGCAAGAAGATCGTGTGGTCCGGCCCGGTCGCCCGGCAGGACGGCTCGATCGCCATCGCGGCCGGCCAGTCGCTTCCGCTGCAAGGGATCGAGACGATGGACTACTTGGTGAAGGGCGTCACCGGTTCCGCGAAATAGGGGTGTAACGTTTGTGCCGCGGCACCGACTCGGCGGGACTCCGTCGCCCCGTTTGGGGAGAGGGTTGGGGTGAGGGGGTTACCGCCCTCTGATCGAGCTCTA
>JBEKZK010000361.1:0-5248 GCA_049509935.1 Xanthobacteraceae bacterium
CAGCGCCTCGCAGACGTCGGCGAGGATGGCGACCCGGCTCCGCCCGCCGCCATGGCTCTCCGAGCCGCCGAGCCGCATCGCCGATCCGAGATCCATCGCGCGCGCCACGTCGGCGCAGGTCTCCTTGCGCACCAGGTCGGCGAGCCGGCGCGACAGCTCGCCCTCGTCGGCCTCGGGAAAGGCGCGAAACAGCATGGCGGAGACCACGAGGCCGAGCACGTGATCGCCGAGGAACTCGAGCCGCTGGTAGCTGCCGGCCCGGTGCTGCGGCCCGCTCAGGGCCGAAATGTGGGTGAGCGCGCGCTTGAGCAGCGCCTTGTCGGCAAAATCATACCCGATGCGATCCTCGACCGCCGAGCAGCTCTCCGCCTGACGGCTCATCGAACGATCGAGAACAGCCGGCTCCAGCGCACCGCCCACGGCCAGCGCCACACCTGCCAGGCATGGCCGCCCTCGCCCATCGAGAAGAAGATGATCTGGGCGCGCCCGATGATGTTCTCGAACGGCACGTAGCCGACCGCCGAGAGGACCCGGCTGTCCTGCGAGTTCTGGCGGTTGTCGCCCATCATGAAGAAGTGGCCGGCGGGAACCAGATAGGGATCCGTATTGTCATACAGGGTGGTCGGATACTGCTGGAGCGTATAGTAGCTCACCCCGTTCGGCAGCGTCTCGTGCCAGCGCTTGATGTGGACCCCGGGCGACCCCTGGTCGGAATCCACATAGTCGGGCGCCGGCTCGCGCTTGACCGCCTGGCCATTGATGTGCAGGACGCCTTCGATCATCTGGATGGTGTCGCCGGGCAGGCCGATCACGCGTTTGATATAGTCGATCGAGTCGTCCTTGGGCAGGCGGAACACCACGACGTCGCCGCGCTGGGGCTCGGAGCCGAACACGCGCCCGGAGAAGATCGGCGGCGAGAACGGCAGCGAGTAATGGGTGTAGCCGTAGCTGTACTTCGACACGAACAGGAAATCGCCGACCAGCAACGTCGCTTCCATCGAGCCCGACGGGATATTGAAGGGCTGGAACAGGAACGTGCGGATCACGACGGCGATGATCAAGGCGTGGACGATCACGCGGACCGTCTCGGCAAAGCCGCCTTCCTGACGCTTCTGGTCGGTCGCCACGCTCATCGGCCTCTCGTTTTCATTTGTCATCCGCCGCCATCCGCCCCCCGGCCGGCGCCCTTGTAGCCCGCGATGCAGAGGCGTGCAACGAAGCCCCGGGACGCGACCGGGAGCGGACGCCGCACCGCCGCATCCCAATCGGTCGACCTCCGGCGTCATGCCCGCCCCCGGGCACTTCGTCCCGGGGGTTGTGCCGGGCATCCACGTCTTGCGGGCGGCAAGCAAGACGTGCCCCCCGGGCCAACAACACGACGACCCGGGTCACAACCAGCCCGGGGGCGTGGATGGCCGGGACAAGCCTGGACAAGCCTGGACAAGCCTGGACAAGCCCGGCCATGACGAGCTGGGCCGGAGGGCAGTGGCGGCGCCGAATCGCGCTCCACTCAACCCTGGCGCGACCCGGCGATCCTCGCAAGCTCGGTGCCCACCCGCGCCATCACGGGAAGGCCAGCCGCCCCTGGCGATGCAGCGCGAGCGCGGCCTCGATCGCCGGCACGAGCTCCGGCATCGGCTGCGGTCTTCTCATGGTTGGGTCTCAGGCCGCCGCGGCGGGAATCGCCGAGATGACGACGAAAGCCTGCGCCAGCGGCCCCTCGTCCGTGATGGTGAGATCGATCCGCGCCTCGAAGCCGGCGGGCGTGATGGCGGCGAGACGCGCCAGCGCGCCGCCGGTCAGCCGCATGGTGGGGCGTCCGCCGGACAGGTTGACGACCCCCATGTCGCGCCAGAACACGCCGGCACGCAGGCCCGTCCCCAGCGCCTTGGAGCACGCCTCCTTGGCGGCGAAGCGCTTGGCGTAGGTGGCGCCGGCGTTGGCCTTGCGCTCGGCGCGCAGCCGCTCGGTCTCGGTGAAGACGCGGGCGATGAAGCGCTCGCCGTGGCGCGCGATCACCTGCTCGATGCGGGAGATCTCGACCAGGTCTGAGCCGATGCCGAGGATCATGAGTGAGTGCTACCCGTTCACCCGTTCGACCTTCGCCACCACCTTCTTGGCGCGCAGCTGCGAGATGATCGAGGTGAGGTGCTTGAGGCCCCAGACCTCGAGATCGATCAGCAGCTCGGTGAAGTCGGGCGAGCGCCGGGCCATCCGGATATTGTCGATATTGCCGTCGTGCTCGGCGATCACCTGGGCGATCTGGGCAAGCGTGCCGGGCTCGTTGACCGATTGGACGGCAAGCCGCGCCGGGAAGCGCTGCCGGCTTTCCTCGTCGACATCCCAGCGCACGTCGAGCCAGCGCTCCGCCGCATCGTCGAACTCCTTCAGCGCCGCCGAGTGGATCGGATAGATGGTGATGCCCTCGCCGGGCGTGAGGATGCCGACGATGCGATCGCCCGGCACCGCGCCGCCGTCGGGGGCGAAGCGCACCGGCAGATCGCTGTTGATGCCGCGGATCGGGATCGCGGCGCCCTGGTCCTTGGCCCCCGGCACCTTGAACTTGACCGCCTTGCCGGTCTTCAGGCCGAACCAGCCGGTGTCGCCCTTGGGCACCGGGACGACGGCGCGCTCCTCCTTGTAGTCGGGATACATGGCGCGGGCGACATCGGAGGCCTTCATCTCGCCGCGTCCGACCGCCGCCATCACGTCCTCGACCGACGCCCGCGCCAGCCGGGGCAGAGCGCCGGAGAGCTTTTCGTCCGAATAGTCCTTCTTGGCGCGGGTGAACAGCCGCTCGACGATCTTGCGGCCGAGGCCGGCATATTGCGTGCGCACCGCGACGCGCGTCGCCCGGCGGATCGCGGCGCGCGCCTTGCCGGTGACGACCACCGATTCCCAGGCCGCCGGCGGCGCCGCCTGGGCGTTGGAGGTGAGGATCTCCACCTCGTCGCCATTGGCGAGCTCGGAGACCAGCGGCGCGATCTTGCCGTTGATCTTGCTGCCGACCGCCGTGTTGCCGACGTGGGTATGGACCGCATACGCGAAGTCGATCGACGTCGCCTTGCGCGGCAATGCGATCAGCTTGCCGCCGGGGGTGAAGCAGAATACCTGGTCGTGGAACAGCTCGAGCTTGGTGTGCTCGAGGAACTCCTCCGGATTGGAGCCTTCGGCGAGCAGCTCGATGGTGCGGCGGAGCCAGGCATAGGCGTTGGATTCGCGCGACAGCATGTCGGTCGGCGAGCCTTGGCCATCCTTGTAGAGGGCGTGCGCCGCGATGCCGTACTCGGCGATCTCGTGCATCTGGCGGGTGCGGATCTGCAGCTCGACACGCTGGCCGGGGCCGACCACGGTGGTGTGGAGCGAGTGGTAGTCGTTCTGCTTCGGCGTCGAGATGTAGTCCTTGAAACGGCCCGGCACCACCGGCCAGGTGGTATGCACGATGCCGAGCGCCTGGTAGCACTCGGCGATGCTGTCGACGATGACGCGGAACCCGAGAATGTCGGACAGCTGCTCGAAGCCGAGCGACTTGCGCTCCATCTTGCGCCAGATCGAATAAGGCCGCTTCTGCCGCCCGGTGACCACCGCGGTGATGCCCCGGTCGGCGAGCTTCCGGGTGAGCTGCTGCTCGATGTCGACGATCAGGGCGCTGTTGCGCTCGGCGAGCGCGACCAGGCGCTGGGTCATCACCTTGTAGGCGTCGGGATTGAGCTCGTGGAACGACAAATCCTCGAGCTCCTCGCGCATCTCATGCATGCCCATGCGGCCGGCAAGCGGCGCGTAGATGTCGAGGGTCTCCTCGGCGACGCGCCGGCGCGCCTCCGACGGCATGAAGTCGAGGGTGCGCATGTTGTGCAGACGATCGGCGAGCTTGATCAGCAGCACCCGGACGTCGTCGGCGATGGCGAGCAGCAGCTTGCGCAGGTTTTCCGCCTGAGCGGCGCGCTTGGAGACGAGGTCGAGCCGTTTGAGCTTGGTGAGGCCCTCGACCAGCGCGCCGATGTCGGGACCGAACAGCCGGTCGATCTCGTCGCGGGTGACCTTGGTGTCCTCGATCGTGTCGTGCAGCAGCGCCGCCGCGATCGTCGCGTCGTCGAGCTTGAGGTCGGTGAGGATGGCCGCCACTTCCAGCGGATGGGAGAAATACGGGTCGCCCGAGGCGCGCTTCTGGGTGCCGTGCGCCTTCATCGCGTACACGTAGGCGCGGTTGAGCAGCGCCTCGTCGGCGTTCGGATTGTATTGCCGGACCCGCTCCACCAGGTCGTATTGCCGCATCATCTGCGGCCTGGCATTTTTCTCCTTCAGCGCAATGGCTTCCGGATGAGCGTCAACAGGCTGCGCGAGCGGCGCCCGGCGGCGCGGCTGGTTCTGCATCCGCGGCAGATCGGTGGCCGGCCGGACCATCATGCATCCCTCGGCGGCGTAGGCGCCGCCCGCAATCACCATCGCAGGATATCATGGCGACCGGCCATGACCGCAAGGAGGCGGGTGGGGCAGAGACTCGGGCTCGCGACAGCGCGTGCCGCTATTCCTCCTCGTCGCCCTCGTTGGACTCCGGCTGCTCCTCCGGGGGAGCGAGGCCTTCGAGGCCCTTGATCAGCTCCTCCTCGGTCATGCGGTCGACCACCACCTCGGTGTCGTCGGCGTCGACGCCCTCGCCGGACCCGACCAGCAGCGGCACCGATTCGGACTCCGGCTCGTCGATCTCCACGTATTTCTGCAGCGAGTGGATCAGGTCTTCCTTGAGGTCACCCGGCGATACCGTCTCGTCGGCGATCTCGCGCAGCGCCACCACCGGGTTCTTGTCGTTGTCGCGGTCGACGGTGATCTGGGTGCCGGACGAGATCATGCGCGCACGGTGGCTGGCGAGCAGAACCAGATCGAACCGGTTTTCGACCTTGTCGATGCAATCTTCGACGGTCACGCGGGCCATGTTTTCAACTCCTTAAGAGGTCCCGGGCGGGTTCCCTGCAACCGGGCCTTGTGCATGAATGTTGAGCTTAGGTACAGTCACGGACCACGAAGTTCAAGTGTGAAATTGCACAGGTCATTTTTAACTTGGCTGCCGCGCAGCGCTCTGTTACCCAAAAAACCGGAAACGAAGCCGCGGCGCTCGGAATCATACTTTCGGAGTTGCCGCGACGGCGTGCCGCAGTACTCTCGTCACGGTGTCCGCGCCACTTTGCGCCGGCAATATTGCCTCCGCCGCAATAGTGCGCCATCACCGGGCGATAGTGCTTCGAACGTT
>JBEKZK010000362.1:0-5229 GCA_049509935.1 Xanthobacteraceae bacterium
CCCTCAAGGCGGTGATGCATTCGGACGTCAAGATCGTCGACCCGATCTGGACCACCGCCTACATCAGCCGCAACCATGGCTACATGGTCTACGACACCCTGTTCGCGATGGACGAGAAGGGTGAGATCAAGCCGCAGATGGTCGATACCTGGGAGCAGAGCGCCGACAAGCTGACATTCACGTTCAAGTTGCGTGAGGGACTGCTGTGGCACGACGGCAAGCCGGTCACCGCCGACGACTGCATCGCCTCGATCAAGCGCTGGGCCGCCAAGGACACGCTCGGGCAGAAGGTCATGAGCTTCGTCGACACGATGACGGCGCAGGGTCCGAGGAGCTTCACGATCAAGCTCAAGGAGCCGACCGGTCTGCTCATCTTCGCGCTCGGCAAGCCGTCGTCGAACGTGCCGTTCATGATGCCCAGGCGGGTCGCCGAGACCGATCCGAGCACCCAGATATCGGATTTCACCGGCTCCGGGCCGTTCGTGTTCAAGAGCGACGAATGGAAGCCGGGCGATCGCGCGGTCTACGTCAAGTTCGACAAGTACAAGCCGCGCCCGGAGCCGCCGTCGGGGCTCGCCGGCGGCAAGGTCGTCAAGGTCGACAGGGTCGAGTGGCTGGCGATGTCGGACCAGCAGCAGGCCGTCAACGCGCTGCTGGCCGGCGAGATCGACTATGTCGAGGCGCCGTCGCACGACCTGCTGCCGCTGCTGACGGCGGATTCGAGCATCGTGCTGGTGGACGCCAATCCGCTCGGCAATCAGTTCACCTTCCGCCCCAACCACCTGCAGAAGCCGTTCGACAATCCGAAGATCCGCCAGGCGCTGTGGTACGCCTTCAACCAGAAGGATTTTCTCGAGGCGGCGATCGGCGATCCCAAGTACTACAAGGTCTGCAAGTCGATGTTCCCCTGCGGCACCGCGCTGGCGTCGGACAAGGGCATGGACGGGCTGCTGGAGTCGAACGTCCAGAAGGCGCGGGCGCTGCTCGGCGAGGCCGGCTACGACGGCACCCCGGTCGTGCTCATGCATTCGACCGACCTGCAGGTGCTGACCAACCTGGCGCCGGTGGCCAAATCGCTGATGGAACGTGCCGGCTTCAAGGTCGACATGCAATCGATGGACTGGCAGACCGTGGTCGCCCGCCGCGCCAAGAAGGACCCGCCGGGCGCCGGCGGCTGGAGCGCGTTCCTCACCTCGTGGGTGTCCGCCGACATCCTCAATCCGGTAATGACCAATTTCACCAACGCGGGCTGCGACAAGGCGCTGTTCGGATGGCCGTGCGATGCCGAAACGGAGAAGCTGCGCGACCAGTTCGCCCGCGCGACCGAGCCTGCCGAGCAGAAGAGCATCGCCGAGGCGGTCCAGGTGCGCGACACCCAGATCACGACGCATGTGTTTCTCGGTCAGTGGTACCAGCCGATCGCCGTGCGCACCACCATCAGCGGCGTGCTGACGGCGCCGGCGCCGGTATTCTGGAACGTGGAGAAGCGAAACGCGTCGTGACGGCGGAGTGCTGGAGATCGATCGGGCAGTCCTGTAGCCCGCATGGAGCGCAGCGGAATGCGGGAACGGCCTCGCGGTGAGGCATGCCGCCCGGATTACGCTTCGCTCCATCCGGGCTACAATTTTGCGGCCGCTGCGCTTGCGATCATCCGCGCAAAATCGGTAGGGGATCATGCTCGGCTACATCCTGCGCCGCATTGTCTCGACCGTGCCGGTCATGCTGATCGTCGCGGTGCTGGTCTTCCTGATGCTGCGGCTGACGCCCGGCGATCCGGCGGCGATCATCGCCGGGGATAATGCCAACGCCGAGCAGGTCGCACTGATCCGTGACCGGCTCGGCCTCGACAAGCCGATTCTCACCCAGTTCGTCATCTGGTCCGGCAACATCCTGCGCGGCGATCTCGGCGAATCGTTCTTCTTCAAGAAATCCGTGTCCGAGCTGATCGCCAGCCGGCTCGAGCCGACGCTGGCGCTGTCGATCTCCACCATCATCCTGGCGGTGCTGATCGCGGTGCCGCTCGGCGTGCTCGCCGCCTATCGCCGCGGCAGCGCGGTCGACCGGATCGTCATGGGATTTTCGGTGCTCGGCTTCTCGGTGCCGGTGTTCGTCATCGGCTACGGCCTGATCTATCTGTTCGCCATCAAGCTCAACTGGCTGCCGGTGCAGGGCTATCAGCGCATCGCCGACGGCATTCCGGGGTTCCTGCAGCGCCTGGTGCTGCCGTCGCTGACGCTGTCGGTGATCTATGTGGCGCTGATCGCCCGGATGACGCGGACCAGCGTGCTCGACGTCATGGGCGAGGACTACATCCGCACCGCCCGCGCCAAGGGCCAGGTCGAACGGATCGTGCTGTTCCGGCACGCGCTGCGCAACGCCGCGGTGCCGATCGTCACGGTGATCGGTCTCGGCGTCGCGCTGCTGATCGGTGGCGTCGTCGTCACCGAGAGTGTATTCACCATCCCGGGCCTCGGGCGGCTCACCGTCGATGCGGTGCTCGCCCGCGACTATCCGACCATCCAGGCGGTGATCCTGCTGTTCTCGCTGGTCTACGTGCTGATCAATCTGGCGGTCGATCTGGTCTATCGGGTGTTCGATCCGAGGATACGCTATTGAGCGTCGAACCTGCGCTGCTCGCCGCCGAGACCCCGGCGCCCGCCATCACCGGGGCTTTCGCGCGGGCGCGCCGCGACGTCTCGGTCCTCATCGGCGCCGCCATCATCGTGCTGATGATCGTGATCGGGCTCGCCGCGCCGGTGCTCGGCACCATGAGCCCGTCCGAGATCAGCCCGCCGTTCCGCAACAAGGTGCCCGGCACCGAGCAGACGATCCGCCGCGACGACGGCAGCACCACGACCTACACCCACTGGATGGGCACCGACAGCCTCGGCCGCGACGTCTACAGCCGCGTGCTCTACGGCGCCCGCATCTCGCTGCTGGTCGGCATCACGGTGGCGGCGATCAGCGTCGGCATCGGGTTGGCGATCGGTCTCGTCGCCGGCTACCTGCGCTGGCTCGACGGGCTGATCATGCGGTTCATGGACGGGCTGATGGCGATCCCGGCGATCCTGCTGGCGCTGGCGCTGGTGTCGCTGTTCCACGCCGGCGTGGCGAGCGTGATCGTCGCCATCGTGGTGCCGGAAATTCCCCGCGTGGTCCGCCTGGTGCGCTCGATCGTCCTGTCGGTGCGCGAGGAGCCTTATGTGGAGGCCGCCGTGATGGCCGGCACCCGCACGCCGCTGCTGCTGATCCGCCACGTAATGCCGAACACGCTGGCGCCGCTGATCGTGCAGGGCACCTTCATATGCGCCTCCGCCATCCTGGTCGAAGCGATCCTGTCGTTCCTCGGTGTCGGCATTCCGCCCGAGACCCCGACCTGGGGCAACATCATGGCGGAGGGCAGGGGCCTGTTCCGGGTCTTTCCGCACAACATCTTCTTTCCCGGCATCTTCCTGGCGCTCACCGTGCTCGCCGTGAACATGCTGGGCGACGGCTTGCGCGACCAGCTCGACCCCAAGCTGGCGAAGCGGGTGTAGGCTCGTGCTATCCGACGCAAGGCCGGTGCTCGACGTCCAGGGTCTCACGGTGCGGCTTCCCGGCGGGGCCGACCGGCCGCATGCGGTCGAGAACGTCTCGTTCGCGGTGGCGCCGGGCGAGATCGTCTGCGTGGTCGGCGAATCCGGGTCCGGCAAGTCGGTCACCGCCCATGCCGTGATGGGCCTGCTGCCGGGCGAGCTCACCGCCACCGCCGGCCGCATCCTGCTGGAAGGCACCGACCTGCTGGTGAGATCGCCGGCCGAGCTGCGGCGGCTGCGCGGCGACCGCATGGCGATGGTGTTCCAGGAGCCGATGACGGCGCTCAACCCGGTGATGCGGGTCGGCGACCAGATCGCGGAGGTCCTGGAGATCCACGCCAGGCTCGACGAGCGCGCGCGCCGGCAGCGGGTGCTCGAGGTGATGACATCGGTGCATCTGCCCGAGCCCGAGCGGATGATCGACGTCTATCCGCATCAACTGTCGGGCGGCCAGCGCCAGCGCATCATGATCGCCGCCGCGCTGGTGCTCGATCCGGTGCTGCTGATCGCCGACGAGCCGACCACCGCGCTCGACGTCACCACGCAGGCGCAGATCCTCAAGCTGATCAAGGAGCTGCAGCAGCGCCGCCGCACCGGCGTGCTGTTCATCACCCACGATTTCGGCGTCGTCGCCGAGATCGCGCACCGCGTCGTCGTCATGCAGCGCGGCCGCGTCGTCGAGCAGGGCACGACCACCCAGATCCTGCACGATCCGCGCCACGACTACACCCGCATGCTGATCCGCGCGGTGCCCAGCCTGCACCCTCCGGTCCGCGCGCCGATCACCGGCTCGCCGGTCGTGCTGGAGACCCGCGGGCTCGGCAAGACCTACGCGACGGGCGGCCTGTTCGCGCGCCGAAAAGTTCCCGCCGCAACCGCGATCGATCTGTCGGTGCGGCGCGGCGAGACGCTCGGCGTGGTCGGCGAGTCGGGATCGGGAAAGTCCACCGTCGCCCGCTGCATCGCCCGGCTGATCGAGCCGAGCGAAGGCGAGATTCTGATCGACGGCGCCGACATCGCCCACCTCGGCGCCCGGGCGCTGCGGCCGCACCGCAAGCGCGCGCAGATCATCTTCCAGGACCCCTACCGCTCGCTCAATCCGCGCCGCACCGTCGGCGCCTCGATGGTCGAAGGGCCGATCAATTTCGGCACCGCGCCGGCCGCGGCGCTGGAGCGGGCGCAGAAGCTGATGGGCCTCGTCGGCCTCGATCCCGAGGCGCTGACCCGCTTTCCGCACCAGTTCTCCGGCGGCCAGCGGCAGCGCATCTGCATTGCCCGGGCGCTCGCCATGGAGCCGGAGATTCTGATCGCCGACGAGGCGGTGTCGGCGCTCGACGTCTCGGTGCAGGCGCAGGTCCTGATGCTGATCGACGACGTGCGCACCCGCTTCAATCTGGCGGTGCTGTTCATCACCCACGACCTGCGGGTCGCAGCGCAAATCTGCGACCGCATCGTCGTGATGCATCGCGGCGTCGTGGTCGAGGAGGGGACGACCGCTCAGGTGTTCGCCAGCCCGCGGCACGCCTATACGCGGGCGCTGCTCGACGCGGCGCCCGGCCGCGGCGTCGAGTTCGGCCGGTTCGAGACGGCGTGATGATTCGAGACGGCGTGAGGTCGTAGCAACAAGCACGGCCGGACTCCCTCTCCCCATTTG
>JBEKZK010000363.1:0-5222 GCA_049509935.1 Xanthobacteraceae bacterium
CGGCTTCGCACAATTGATGCCAACGGTTTGTCGACGTGCTCAAGCATGGCCCGAGCCAAGCCACGCCAGGGCGCCTGGGCGGACACCGAGCACCGAATGCAGATTATTGCCGTCGGTACCGATATCCGGTACACGGATAGGTGCAGAATTATATCGGCCAGGAAGGCCACGCGACATGAGCAAGAGATTGGGAGCAGCATCGAAGCACGCCTGATGTGCCGGCGCGGGCTCTGTTGCTGGCGATCGAGCGCGACCCGGACGTCATGCGGCGGTTGCTGTCGGAAACCGCAATGTAGTGGGGAAGACCATGCTGCCACAGGCCGAAGCCAAGATGCGGGTGTGCGTCCTCAAGGTGAGCCAGAAGTCGAACTGGACATGGCAAGATTGGACCAGATGGCGACTCATATGGTATTTCTTCCCGTGGTACGCCCGCAACTTGCGATACCGTGGCTTCTTTTGCATCGGCAATGATTGTATGCACTGGCATTGGGAAAACGACACGAAAGCCCGCGGCTTTTGCAGTCACGCCGACTCGCGGACCTCACACGCGATATGGCACGCCGAGACGTCGGGACCGTCGGTCATGACTGGTCCAAGTCGCCGCGGCCTGGGCGATGATCCCACCCCGCCGCGGAATCGCAACTGGATGCGGTCCGGACTCTCCTGAAGACCGAGTAGAGCATTTCCAGGAAAAGTGGACACCGGTTTTCCGACAGGAAATGCGACAAACATTGAAGCTGGAGCGCTTTCCGCGCACAGCCCGTGAGATTTCATGGTCAACCTTATCGGAAAGCGCTCTAGCGGCTTGGCGGAACGTCGGGCACGTTGATGACATGTCCGTCGGCTGTGGCCGCCGCCGGCCGCGGCCGGGCATCCTGGATCGAGCCGCGGATCGAGCCGAGCAGATTATGCTGGATCATCGCCTGCTCGAGGCGATCGATGCGCTCGCCGATCGCCGTCAGATCCGGGCGGCGGAGCGGAGCGGCCTCGTCGAGCGAGGCGCGTAGCCCGACGATCTCGCCGTGCGCCTTGGTGACCGCCGCGGCGAGCTGGCCCACCGGCTTGCGCCAGTCCTCGGCGGCGGCGCTCTGCGCCGCGCGCATGTCGCTCAGGCTGGCGCGCAGGGCGCCGAGATCGTCGTCGATCTGATCGATCCGGCGGGTCATCGCCTCCTCGCGGTGCCCGGCGAAGTCGGCGTGCCCGCTCAGGCCGGCGACGGCCGCGCTCAAGGCCCCGATGGTAACGTCGAGCTGGGTGATCGCCGCCGCCTGCTTGCGCTGCACGGTCTCGATCACCGGCTCGCCGCCCAGCCCCGCCATGCGCAACACCTCCTGCAGTGCGTTCGACCCCGTGGGTCCGATGATCGCGCCGAACGCCGCCGCGATCGCGACCGCCAGCGCGACCATGGCCACGATGACGGCCGGAGCGGCGCGGTCGCGGTCCGGCGGCGCCATGCCGTCGGCTTCGGCCACGGGCGGCGGCGCGTCCGGCAACGGCCCGACGAGGCGAAACTGCGCCGGCTCCGGGCGGCCGACCGCCGTCCGCCGGGCGCGATCGCGCGCCACGCGCCGCGATGATTCCGATGGACGCATCGGGTAAAATTCTCCCCAATCGATTTACCGATTGATAGGCAATACAGCTTGCCAATTCGCTGACGAACATGGTTGACGGAATCAGAACCCCGGCGGCGGGACGAATCCGCCGAACGCGCGCTCGATCAGCCCGGCGAACGCGATCGGCGTGCGATCCTCCAGGTACGGCCCGATGATCTGCACGCCGATCGGCAAGCCGTCGGGCGAGCGTCCGATCGGCGCCGCGGTCGCCGGCAGGCCGACCAGCGTCGCGATGCCCGGCCACACGATCTGGTCCATATAGGGATGCTCGGCGCCGTCGATCCGGATCCGCCGCTGGCGCTGCTCGGGCGAATGGTCGTGGGGGAACGCCGGCGTCGGCATCACCGGGCAGAGAACCACGTCGAACGCGGCGAACAGCCCGCGCCAGCGCGCCGCCATTCCGGTACGCACGCGATCGGCCGCGATCCAATCGCGATGGGTCAGCGCGGCGCCGCGGGCGCGCTGCGCGTCGAGGCTGCGATCGTCCGCGGCCAACGTCGCGGCGGCGGCCTGGGCCTGCCGGTAGGCCTCGATCGGGATATCGGCGGTGAAGATCGGGGTCAGCAGCTGCGTGTAGATGCCCGCCATGACGGCGAGATCGGGCACCAGCGGGCTCGAGCGGCTGACCTTGACGCCGGCTGCGGCGAGATTTTCCGCCAGGCGATCGAGCGCTGCGCGCGTTGCGCCGTCGGCCGGGATGACCGGATGGGAGTCGATGACGAGCACGCGAAAGTCCTTCAGCTCGGCATGCCGAGGGGCCGGCAGGGCCAGCCGGTAGGCGACGGCCTGCGGTTCGTCCGGGCCGGCGATCAGCTCGAGCGCAAGGGCGAGGTCGGCGGCGCTGCGCGCCATCGGACCGATGACCGCGAGGTCGATCTCGCCGGGCAGCGCCGGGACGAAGGGCGGAAGGTGGCCGCGCGAGGGCACCAGCCCATGGGTCGGCTTGTGGGCGAGGACCCCACAGTAGTGCGCCGGCACGCGCAGCGAGCCGCCGATGTCGGAGCCGAGCTCGAGCGCGACGTAGCCAGCCGCCAGCGCGGCCGCCGAGCCGCCGGACGACCCGCCGGGCGTCCGCGTCGGGTCCCACGGATTGCTGGTGGTGCCGTAGATGTCGTTGTAGCTCTGCCAATCCGCCAGAGAGGCCGGTACGTTGGTCTTGCCGAGGATCACCGCGCCCGCCGCCTTGACGCGCTGGACCGCCACGGCGTCCTCGGCCGGTTTCCAGTCCTTGGCGTTGGGGAGGCCCCAGGTGGTCGGCAGGCCGGCCACGTTGTAGGCCTCCTTCACGGTCATCGGAACGCCGAGCAGCGGCTTGCGCTCGCCGCGCGCCACGGCCGCGTCGGCGTCGCGCGCCGCCGCCCGGGCACGATCGAAGTCCCGCACGACGACCGCGTTGAGCTTACCGTCGTGTCTCTCGATGCGCGCGATCGCGAGGTCGGTCAGCTCCAGCGCCGACAGCTGACCAGCGGCGACCGCCGCCGCCTGCTCGCCGGCGGAGCGAAATGCGAGATCCCCCATGGCGGTGCGCTCCTGCTATTTCCGTGGCGCAGACGATGTCATCCGTCCGCCACGATCAGGACATAACCGACTGTCACCGACAGCAGCAAGACATCGACGTTGCTTTTCGTGGGAGGCGGAACGTGCAGCGACAGGCCGTCGAGATGTCGTCCCGACGGGCCGCAGCCTCCGGCGCGCATCACCTTGGCAGCGAGACCCGAATTGGCTATTCTGCGTTGTGCGAGCTCGGGGACGCGGCTGGCACCGTTGCCACAATCTCAATCGGCGAGATCGCAGGCCTGCGCTGCGACACAGCCTCATGCGGGAGCACCTGATGAACCTCAAGCTCGAGACTCTCAAGCTGACGAAACTCCGGTTCGCCATCGCGGTTTCTGCCATCGCCGTCATGCCGGCCGTTGCGCGGGCGGAGGCGCCGCCGACCAAGGCGGACGCCCAGAAGGTCGTCCAGATGATCAGCGCCGACAAGGCGAAGACGGCGGCGTATTGCGACATCGCCAAGATCGAGGACCAGATGGCCCAGCTCGACGAGAAGAAGGATGCGAAGAAGGGCGAGGAGCTGAGCAAACAGGCGGATGCGCTCGGGCAGAAGATCGGTCCCGAATACGTCAAGCTGATGGCCGGGCTCGAGCAGGTCGACCCCGACTCGAAGGAAGGAAAGGAACTGTCAACCACGCTCGAGTCGCTCGACAAGCTGTGTCCCAAGAAGTAGCCCGGGCCGAATCAGGCGATCGGCCTGCCTTTCCTGCAGCGCTTCCCGATCATGGTGGACACGCGGTCATGGTGGACACGCGGTCATAGTGGAACGCGGTCATAGCGAACACGCGGCGGCCATCCGGGTGATGAGCCGCCGCTGTCGTCCGGCCGATCGGCGCGACCCGCTGCGGCGCGCCGGAGCGATGCGTTCGTCCGGTTCGGCCGTTGGCCGCCGCCGGCGGCTTCGGTGCAGTACGATCGGGAGAATTACCAACCCTCTGCTGACACTTTGTTATTGCGGTCGGGATATTGTATTGGGGCAACGGCGCACATACCTGGAGTGCTCCGTCAGCAGGATTGCGGACCGCCCAGGCTCGACTGGCGCCTGGGTCCGATGACGCCGAAGGGGAATGTGTGAACGACTCCAGCTCCACCGCCAACGGCCCCCCCGTCGACCCGCACGACGACATCATCTACCCGTCGGCCATTCCGTTCGTGCTGGTGCACGCGGCCTGCCTGGCGGCGTTGTGGACCGGCATCACGTGGACCGCGGTGGCGCTGTGCGTCGCCCTCTATTGGCTGCGGATCTTCGCGATCGGCGCCGGCTACCACCGCTACTTCTCGCACCGTGCGTACGCGACCAGCCGGGCCTTCCAGCTTGTGCTCGCGGTGCTGTGCCAGAGCACGGCGCAGAAGAGCGTGCTGTGGTGGGCCGCCAAGCACCGCCACCATCACCTGCACTCCGACACCACGCAGGACGTCCACTCGCCGCGGCACTTCGGCTTCGTCTACAGCCATCTGGGGTGGATCTTCGCCGACAAGCACGGCGGCACGGACCTGACGAAGATCGCCGATTTCGCCCGCTACCCCGAGCTGATGTGGCTGCACCGGCTCGAGCTCGCCCCGGCCTTCGTCCTCGCCGGGCTCTGCTTTGTGATCGGCGGATGGTCCGGCCTGGTGATCGGGTTCTTCTGGAGCACGGTGCTGGTCTATCACGCGACCTTCTGCATCAATTCGCTCGCCCACGTGCGCGGCAGCCGGCGCTACGTGACGGGAGACGATTCGCGCAACAACCTGCTGCTGGCGATCTTCACAATGGGAGAAGGCTGGCACAACAACCACCACGCCTTCCAGAGCAGTGTACGGCAGGGTTTTCGGTGGTGGGAGATCGACGCGACCTTCTACATCCTCACCGCGCTGTCGTGGCTGCGCGTCGTCTGGGACCTCAAGGCCCCGCCGGCGGCGTTGCTGCGCAACGAGCGGCGGCTCGGCGCGCGCGTCATCGCCCGGGCGGCGGCGCAGCTCGCCGCGACCTTCAATGCCGACTCGATCGCCGCCACCGTCTCCTCGACGCTCGACGGCGCCAGCCTGTCGGCGCTGCGCGCCCGTCTCGCGGCG
>JBEKZK010000364.1:0-5221 GCA_049509935.1 Xanthobacteraceae bacterium
CCCGGCTCGGCTTCGCGGGCCCGCTGCGGGCGGCCGGCGCCGATCTGGTGGTGACGAGTCTGGACGAGGTCGCGGTCGATGCGCTGGTCAACGGGCAGCTCGGCCTCCGGCCGACATGAAGGGGCGAAGCACGATGGAACGAGACACGATGGAGCAAGCGCTGGAGCCGACCGCGGATCCCGCATGGGTCCTCCATGCGGAAGGCTACGATCCGCTGCGCGAGAGCAGCGTCGAATCGCGCTTTGCCATCAGCAACGGTTTCCTCGGCGTCAGAGGCGCACGATCGACCACCAGGGGCGCGCGCTGGGTGGTTCCGCCGCGCACCTATGTGGCCGGGCTGTTCGACACGCCCGCCGCCGCGGGCGCCACGCCGGGCCTGGTCCCGGCCGCCGACTGGCTGCAGATCCGCATCCTGCTGCCGGGCGGCCTTCTGGTTCATCATCCGGGTGAGGTGGCGTCGCATCGCATGACCCTTGACGTGCGGCGGGGCGCATTGTTCGCCGAGTCCCGGCAGTTGAAGGCACCCGGCGTCGCCATCCGGCTGCGCACGTTGCGCCTCGCCTCGCTGAGCGAGCGCGCGATCGGGCTGCAGCTGGTCCAACTGGATGTCGAGCAGGGAGACGTCGAGATCACGCTCGAGGCGTCGTTCGCCGGAATCGACCTCGGGCTCGTGTCCGAGCGGATCGAGCAGGATCTCGGCGTCTGGCACACTAAGCGTACCGGGAAGGATCTCGCGATGGCGACCGCCTCGTCATTGCAGATCGACGGCCACGATCTCACGCCGACCGCGCTCGGCCCGTTGCGGCGGTCCTGGACCTGGGCATCCCGACCCGGGCAGGTCGTGTGCTTCGAGCGGTCGGTCGCAGTGGTGCGGACCGACACCGAGGGCCTCGACCCCGGGCGCTGGGCGCAGGACAAGCTCGGAGTTGCGCGACGGCTCGGCTGGCGCGGGGTCATCGCGGAGCACGAGGCGGCCTGGGCAAGCCGCTGGCGGTCGAGCGACGTCGAGGTCGACGGCGACGCCGCCGCGCAGCAGGCCTTGCGGTTCGCGATCTATCACCTCAACAGCGCCGCCAATCCGGACGACGAGCGCGTGTCGATCGGCGCGCGGGCGCTGACCGGCGAGGACTATCGTGGGCACGTGTTCTGGGACACCGAAGTCTACCTGCTGCCGTTCTATGTCCTGACCTGGCCGGAAGCGGCCCGCGCGCTGCTGATGTATCGCTTCCACACCCTCGACGGGGCGCGGGCAAAGGCGGCGCGAATGGGGTGGCGCGGCGCGCTCTATGCCTGGGAGTCCGCCGATACCGGCGCGGAAACCTGCCCGGAGCAGGTCATCGGTCCGGATCGCCGGGTCATCGAAGTGCTCTGCGGCAGGCAGGAGCAGCACATCAGCGCCGATGTCGCCTACGCGGTCTGGCAGTACTGGCAGGCCACAGCGGATGAAGGGTTCCTGCTCGACGCCGGTGCCGAGATCCTGCTGGAGACCGGCCGATTCTGGGCGAGCCGCGCCCAGCTGGAGGCGGACGGCAGCCGCCATATCCGCGGCGTGATCGGACCCGACGAATATCACGAGCATATCGACGACAGCGCCTTCACCAACGTCATGGCGCGCTGGAACATCCGGCGCGCGCTCGACGTGACGGCGCTGCTGCGCGCGCGCTGGCCCGGCCGTTGGGCGAGCCTCGCCTCCCGCCTCGGCGTGGACGACAGCGAGCTGAAGCAGTGGCGCGATGCGGCAGACACGATGGCGACCGGCCTCGATCCCAAGTCCGGACTGTTCGAGCAGTTCGCCGGCTATTTCGCGCTCGAGAAGATCGATCTCGCCGACTATGCGGGCCGGTCGGTGCCGATGGACGTGGTGCTCGGGCGGCAGCGGACGCAACGATCCCAGGTGGTCAAGCAGGCCGACGTGGTGGCGCTCCTGGGGCTGCTCCCGGACGAGTTCGCGGGCGACACCGGAGCGAGGAACTTCGACTACTACGAGCCTCGCTGCGGCCACGGCAGCTCGCTGAGCCGCGCCATGCACGGGATGGTCGCCGCCCGGCTGGGCCGTTCCGACATGGCGCTGGGGTATTTTCAGCAGACTGCGGCGATCGATCTCGCGGATACCCAGGTGGCGATCGACGGTGGCGTGCACATCGCCGCACAGGGCGGGATCTGGCTGACCGCGGTCTGCGGCTTCGCCGGGGTGTCGCTGCTCGGCGACGGCCTGGCGGTCGATCCGCGGCTGCCGGCGGAATGGCGCAGCCTCGGGTTCAGCCTGCAGTGGCGCGGCCGCCGCCTCGCGATCCGGATCGAGCGGGCCGCGCAACTCCTCGAGGCAACGCTGGATACCGGAGAGCCGATGACGCTGATCGTCAGCGGCGAGCCGCACGAGCTGCGCCGCGGCAAGACGCTCAGAGCCGCGACCGGCGCAACACCGGATGGAACGAGGGCCCGCCGCCCGAGCATGCAGCCAGTCGGCTGATTGCCTGGATCAGGCAATGCCGAGACGGGCGAACACCGGAAGCTTGACCACGTCCAGGACCACCGCCAGGACGGTCGCCAGGGCAAGCGTGGCGGCCACCAGCCAGGCCGGCAACGGCGCCATGGCGATTCCGCCGATGGCCAGCACGCAGGCGATCAGAACATCGGCCACCGACGATGCGGCAAGCCAGCGACTCGGGCCGGAACCCCACAGATGCCGACGGTCGCGGATCGCATAGACGGCCGACTGGCTGCCGAAGACCACGGCCAGGAACGCCAGGGTTCGCAGCGACCCGGTCGGCAGCTCCAACTCGAATTTGCCGACAGCCACAATAGCGGCGCAGAAGCCGAGCAGACAGGCCCCGATGACGGCGCCCGCCATCGTCAGGCGTCCGATGCGCCACGCGTTCGGCATCGGCGAGGGTCGCACATTGTCCGTCGTCAACGACATCGTGAGGAAGTCGCCGGCCAGCATGATGATGACCATCAGCAGCGGGGTGAGTATCGCCTGCCCGGTCATGATCAGACCGATGGTCAGGAAGAGCGCGGTCAGGATCTTCTTGAGCATCGAGTACAGCGTGTAGGTCTGAATGCGCTGGAACGTCGCGCGTCCTTCCTTCACGGCCGCGACGATGCCGGCCAGGCCGGGCTCGGTCAGCACCATGCCGGCGGCCGATTTGGCGACGTCGGTTGCGGTGGAAACCGCAATTCCGATCTGTGCCTGGCGCAGCGCGGGCGCGTCGTTGGCGCCGTCGCCGCACATGCCGACGGTGTGGCCGCTCTTCTGGAATGCCTTGACGAGCCGGTACTTGTCCTCCGGCAGGACGCCGGCAAAGACCGCGAACGTCTCGGGGCCGACGCCATCTGGGATCGGTCCCGGCGGACAGACGGCGCCGTGGAGCCCCACCGCCTGCGCCACGATGGCGGCAGTCGCCGGCGCGTCCCCGGTCACCATCACGGTCCGCACGCCCAAGCCACGCAATTCGGCGACGAGCGCCGACGAGTCGACGCGAGGGGGATCGCTGAGCGCGATCAGCCCGACCAGCCTCATCGCCGTCGCCGGTCCGGCCGCGACCGCCAGCACCCGGAATCCCCGTCCCTCCAGCTCCTTCGCCGCCGCTGCCGCGGTCGCCGATGCCGGCGCGAGCCCGATGATCGCCGCAAAGGCGCCCTTCACGATCCGCTGCGTCCGACCACCGGGATCGGCGACGATCGCCTCGGACATCTTCGTCGCCGGATCGAAAGGCACGAACTCGACCACCTGCGGCGCGCCGGCGGCCTTGCCGGGAGCAGCCGCGCGGATGGCGGCATCGACCGGATCCTGCCCGCCATCCGAGCTGGCGAGCGCAGCGAGCGCCAGCACGTGAGCCGCGTCGAGGTCGGGCATGGGACGAACGGACGTCACCGCCAGCTCGTTGCGCGTCAGCGTGCCGGTCTTGTCGGCGCACAGCACATCCATCGTGGCTGCTTCATCGACCGCGGAGAGGCGGGTCGGAAGGACGCCCCGCTTTGCCAAGGCGCGCGCGCCGAGCGCCGACGCCAGCGTGAAGGTGGCCGGCAGCGCCGCCGGTATCGATCCCAGCACCGCCGTCAGGGCGAGCGGGATGATCTCGAAGAGCGGCATCCGCAGATGGATGGCATACGTCACCAGCAGCACGAGGACGACGCCGTTGAACCCGGCGAGATTGCGAACCACCCGCAGGACCGCCTTCTGCTGCGAACTGACCACATGAGCGGTGCGGACGAGCTCCGCCGTGCGACCGAACTTGGTGCGTGCCCCGGTCGCCGTGACCTCCGCCACCGCCTCACCGCGCCGCACCAGCGCTCCGGCAAAGGTCTGCACGCCGGCGCCGGCTTCGATGGGCACCGATTCGCCGGTCAGCATGGACTGGTCGAGCAGAATGTCTCCCGCGGTGAGGCGGACATCCGCCGCCACCACGCCGCCGAGTGAAAGCTTGATCGTGTCGCCGGGCACCAGGTCGGCAGCCGGCACCGTCGTCCAACCACCGTCGCGCCGCACCGACGCGACCAACGCCAGACGCGACTTCAGCGCCGCAAGGGTAGCCTGGGCGCGTCCCTCCTGAAAAAGGCCGAGCGCGGCATTGAACACCAGGAGGACCGCGATGATTCCCGCCTGCGCATAGTCACCAAGCGCGATCTCGAGCACGATCGCGGCCTCGAGCATCCAGGGAACCGGCGCCCAGAATTTTTCCAGCGCCATGCGCAACGGGTGCGCACTCGTATCCGGCATCGCATTCGGGCCGAACTGCTCGAGCCGGCGGCGGGCCTCGTCGCTCGTCAGGCCGCCCGGCAGATCGTCCTTCCGACCGAGCGGCGGCGCATCTGATCGACTCATCGTGGCACCGGCCAGACGTGGGTCGTCAAGCGGCTCCCTCATTGCGATGGCGTTTCAGTCGCGCCCTCGCTGGCATCCAGGCCCGCCGGGCCGCGGGCCCGCCCGGGGGAGACGTTCACGAAGACGGCCGGGCCCCCTGCCGAGCGACTTCATCCGCATCGAGCCGTTCCTCGAACTGCAGGAGATCATCGAACATCGAGCTGTAGTCGCGAATGAATTCCGTCTTCACCAGATTCCAGCTCCTGCCTTCATGGACTACCGCATCCACCTTCGTCCTGAGCTGGTCGTGTCGTTTTCGGATGTCGTTCACCAGCGCTTCATGGACATCCGAGAACTCGCCATTCCGTCGGAACTCCTGCGTCCGCGCATCGAGGCGGCGTGACAGGTCGTCAAGCT
>JBEKZK010000365.1:0-5211 GCA_049509935.1 Xanthobacteraceae bacterium
TCGACAGCAGGAACGCGCACGCGACCATCAGCACGACCAGCCGTGCCTTGAAACGACCGGCGTCACCGCCGCGATGCGACAGCAGGAGCGTGCCGCCGACGATGAGCGCGCCGCCGGCGGTCTGCCAGGCCGTCGGCACCTCGCCGAGCACCAGGTAGCCGAGCGCGTAGCCGAACACCGGAGCGATCTGGAAGAACGGGGCGACGACCGACGCCTCCTCGGACTGCAACGCCTGGAAATAGAGGAACATCGCCACCATGGAGACCAGGCCCGACGTCGTGATGACGAGGCTGCTCCGCAGCGGAATCTCGACCACGTGCGGCGCCAGCGCCCAGATCGCCGGCAGCATGAGGAGGCCGAGGATGGAGGTGAAGACGAGCAGCACCGCTGGACTGGAATCTGCGAAGTAGCGATCGACCAGATACTTGTCCAAATGGATCGAGATCGCCCACAGCACCGGTCCGGAAAATGCGAACAGCAGCCAGGACATGGGGCTCGTTGGGTCCGGACGGCATCTACCGCGTCACGGGAGCGCCGTCAGATGCCGGATCGGGCGGCCGGGCACGATCGCCTGGGCTGCCGCGACGATCGCGTTGGCGTCGATGCCATAGTGGCGATAGAGGTCGGGAATCGATCCGGTCTGGCCGAAATGCTCGACCCCGAGGGGGCGCACGCGGTGGCCTCCGACGGCGCCCAGCCAGGAGAGCGTCGCCGGATGGCCGTCGATCACGGTGACGATGCCGCAGTTGGCCGGAACCTCCGCGAGCAGCCGCTCGATGTGGCAGCGCGCGTGCACGAGACCGCGCTCGCGGGCGCGGTGCGCCGCCGTCCAGCCGGCGTTGAGCCGGTCCGCCGAGGTGACGGCGAGCAGCCCGACGTCACGGCGATCCTCGGCCATCAGACCCACGGCCTCGATCGCCTCCGGCGCGACCGCGCCCGCATAGGCCACGACGATCTGGCAGTTCGGACCCGGCCGCCGCAGCCAATAGCCGCCGTCGATGATGCCCTGGCGCAATTCGTCCGACATCGTGCGCTTGATCTGATCGATCGGCCGGGTCGACAGCCGCAGATACACCGAGCCGCCGATCTCGTCGCGCAGCCAAGTGGGCTCCGATGGCTCGCCGCCGCCACCGTCCTTCTGGATGTGGGCGAGCGCCCACGCCATCACGACCGCGAGCTCGTCGACGAAGGCCGGCTCGAAGGCCGCGAGCCCGTCCTGGGCGATGCCGATGAGCGGCGTCCCGATCGACTGGTGCGCGCCGCCCTCCGGCGCCAGCGTGATGCCCGACGGCGTCGCCGCCAGGATGAACCGGGCGTCCTGGTAGCACGCATAGTTCAGCGCATCGAGCCCGCGGGCGATGAACGGGTCGTACAGCGTGCCGATCGGCAGCAAACGCTGTCCCGTGATGGCGTGCGACAGACCCAGCGCCGAGAGCAGGATGAACAGGTTCATCTCGGCGATGCCGAGCTCGAAGTGCTGACCCTTGGGCGAGAAGTCCCAGTTGAAGGTCGACGGGATGCGTTCCTTCTTGAAGGTGTCGGCCATCGCCTCGCGGGCGAACAGGCCGCGGCGATTGACCCAGGGTCCGAGGTTGGTCGACACCGTGACGTCGGGCGATGTGGTGACGATGCGCTCGGCCAGCGCCGTCGGCTCGCGGCCGATCTCGTTGAGGATCGCGCCAAAGCCGGTCTGCGTCGACATCACCGGCTGAATGGCGACGGCGAGCGTGCCCGGCACCTCGATCGGGGCGGGGCGAAACCGGCGCTGCTGCCGGGCCGCGAATGGCACCTGGCGGAGATACGCTTCGATCTCGGCGGGCGGAACGCTCAGCCCCTCGAGCCTGTCCCACTCGTGACCCGGGCGCACGCCGAGTGTCCGGCGAAAGACCTCCATCTGGGCCGGCGTCATCAGCCCCGCGTGGTTGTCCTTGTGGCCGGCGAACGGCAGGCCGAAGCCCTTGATGGTGTAGCAGATGAAGCAGGTCGGCCGCTCGTGGTCGATGGCGCCGAACGCTTCGATCAGCGCCGGCAGGTCGTGGCCGGCCAGATTCGTCATCAGGCGGCCGAGCTCCCCGTCGGAGCGGCTTTCGATCAGCCGGGTGACCGTGCCCTGGTCGCCGATATCGTCGAGCAGCCGCTTGCGCCACGCCGCGCCGCCCTGGAACACCAGCGCCGAATAGAGCGAATTCGGACAGTGGTCGATCCACGCCCGCAGGGCGGCGCCGCCGGGCTCGGCGAACGCCGCCTCCAGCAGCGAGCCGTACTTGAGGATCACCACGTCCCAGCCGAAGGCGCGGAACAGCGCCTCGTAGCGTGCCCACAGGCCTTCGCGGATCACCGCATCGAGGCTCTGCCGGTTGTAGTCGATGATCCACCAGCAATTGCGCAGGCCCTGCTTCCATCCTTCGAGGATCGACTCGAAAATGTTGCCTTCGTCGAGCTCGGCGTCGCCGACCAGCGCCACCATCCGGCCGGCGGGGCGCTCGAGCCCCCACCCGTGCGCCCGCACGTAGTCCTGGGCGAGCGAGGAGAACAGCGTCTGCGCCACCCCGAGACCGACCGAGCCGGTGGAGAAATCGACGTCATCGGTGTCCTTGGTGCGCGACGGATAGCTCTGCGCACCCTTGTAGCCGCGAAACTGCTCGAGCTTGTCGCGGCTCTGGCGCCCGAGCAGATATTGGATGGCGTGAAAGATCGGGCTCGCGTGCGGCTTGACGGCGACGCGATCCTGCGGCGCGAGCGTCCGGAAATAGAGCGCCGTCATGATGGTGGCGAGCGAGGCCGAGGACGCCTGGTGGCCGCCGACCTTGAGGCCGTCGACGGCATCGCGCAGGTGGTTGGCGTTGTGGATGGTCCAGCTCGCGAGCCACAGGACCTTCTTTTCGAGCTCGCGCAGGATCGCGAGCTCGCCGGTGTCGGGCCCTGCCGGGACTTTGCGGCCGTCGGGCTGCGCCACCATGATCATCTCCCCCCTCGCGGCGCTCTCGGATCGAGATCGAGCGCGCGTCCACCCCATCCCGTGGTCGCCCGGGACCGCATTTGCTCCGCGCCCTTGCCGCTGCAGCGACCTGCCGAGGCCGTTCGGGCAGAGAGCGCGCCAGTTTCCGGGTGGTAACGCCGTTGCGGCGCGAAGGCAATGAATGCCGAAGGGCGCTGCGTCAGCCTGCCTCATGACCGGCCGCGCCGCGCGAGCGCTCGAATGCCTGAAGGGCACGCCGGCGGGCCGCCGCATGCTCGACCAGCGGCCGCGGATAGGATTGGTCCAGGCGCACGCCGGCATCCGCCAACACGGTCTCGGAGGCCTGCCACGGCCGATGGATCACAGCGGCCGGCAGGCCGGCGATCTCCGGCACGAACCGCCGCACGTAGTCGCCATCCGGATCGAACCTCTGCCCCTGCAGAACCGGATTGAAGATGCGAAAGTAGGGTGCCGCGTCGGCCCCGCAGCCCGCGACCCATTGCCAACCGGCCGCGTTGTTGGCGAGGTCGGCATCGACCAGCGTGTCCCAGAACCAGCGCTCGCCGCTCTGCCAGGGCACCAGCAGATGCTTGGTCAGGAATGACGCGACGATCATGCGGACGCGGTTGTGCATCCAGCCGGTCTCCCACAACTCGCGCATTCCGGCGTCCACGATCGGATAGCCGGTCGACCCGCGGCGCCACGCCGAAAGCGATGTCTCCTCGTCGTGCCAGGCAAACCCGGCGAAGCGCCGGTCGAGCGGCTCGTCCGGCATGGAGGGGATGTGATGGAGCAGATGATGACAGAACTCGCGCCAGCCGATCTGGCGCAGGAACGGACCGGCGAGCTCCGGCGGCGCCGTGGAGGCCGCGTGCCAGACCTGGCGCACGCTGATCTCGCCGAAATGCAGATGCGGAGAGAGCCGCGAGGTGCCGGCGTGATCGGGGCGATTTCGCTCCTCGCCGTAGCGCCTCAGGGCGTCGTCGACGAAGGCGGTGAGACGGCGCAATCCGGACGGCTCTCCCGGCTCCCAGGTCGCGCGCAGGCCACCGGCCCAGTCGGGCCTCGTCGGCAGCAGCCGCCAGTCCTCGAGCCGCTCGGCGGTCGGCAGCGCCGCCTTGCGCAGACGCACGGGGGCGGCGAGCGGCCGATCCGGCGGCGGTGCCGCGAGGCAGGTGCGCCAGAACGGCGTGAACACGCGAAACGGCTTGCCGTTCCGGCTCTTGATGCCCGACGGCTCGAACAGCAGCGCACCGCCGTGGCTGCCAACCGCGATGCCCTGGGACGCCAGGTCGGCCTTGATCGCGGTATCGCGGCGCACCGCCCATGGATCGTACAGCCGATTCCAGACGACCGCCCCGGCGCCGGTCTCGGCGAGGAGATCACGCAGGACCGGGCCGGCCGGGCCGCGCCGCAGGACCAGCCCGCCGCCGGCGGCGACCAGGCGTTCGGACAGGCTGCGGAGGCTGTGATAAAGCCACCAGCGGCTGGCGCCGCCGGGTCGCCATGGGCCGGGAGCCTCCTCGTCGAGGATATAGACCGGAATGACCGGCTGCCCGGCGGCAGCGGCCGCAGCCAGCGCCGGGTTGTCGGCAAGCCGCAGATCCCGGCGAAACCAGACGATGACCGGTGCCGTCATCGCCACGGTCTCGCGCGCGAGGCCGCCGGGTCATTGGAGCATTTCCCGGTAAAGTGGGCACCGGTTTTCCGAAAGGAAATGAGACAAACATCGACGCTAGAGCGCTTTCCGCCCACGCCCCGTGAGATTTCATGATCAACCTCATCGGAAAGCGCTCTAGCCGGATGCCGCAGGGTCATCGCGCGATCTTCCTCGCTCGTTCGCCTGCCCTCGCATATCAGGACGCGCCGCGCCCGGCGACCCGTCGCGCGCGGTTGTGACCGGCCGCTGTGGCCGGAGCAATCGTGCCATCGGGGTGGCTCCGCGCCGCGCCGGAACCAGGAATCGATTGACCGCGACCCTCGCTCCGATGTACCTGGATTTTCAGGAAAAAACGGACGCTCGGGCAGGACTCGGCGTGACCGCACCATCTCGGGAGGACGCGAATGCGACACATGTTGCTTGCCGGAATTGCCGCCGCGCTCGGTTTCGGCGCATCCGTGGCCTTTGGCCAGGGGTTCGACGGCCACGTGAAGGTCGGCGTGCTCAATGACCAGTCGAGCCTCTACGCCGACGCCACCGGCCAGGGCTCGGTGGTCGCCGCCCAGTTGGCGCTCGAAGATTACATGAAGGC
>JBEKZK010000366.1:0-6239 GCA_049509935.1 Xanthobacteraceae bacterium
CAGTCCGGTCCGGGTGCGATAGAGCCAGACGCCGCCGTGGCACGCCAGCAGCTGCGCCTGCGGAGCGGTCGGCGTGATCTGGTCGAGCACGGCGCGCAGGGCGGGCGGGACGTCCCCCGCGTGGGCACCGAGCGGGCGCAGCGAATCCACCCGTCCGCCGACGAAGGGCCGGCCGTAATAGGACGTCAGCCCGAGCCCGATGATCCATACCGCCAGACCGGACCCGATCTGGTTCGCCCGGGCGCCGAGCACCAGCCCGGCATGCAGGCTCGACAGCGCGAGCCCGGCGAGTGCGCCGGCGCCGAGGCCCCAGGCCGGGTCGCCGGTGGCGGCGGCGGCGGCGAAGCCGACGCAGGCGCCCATCAGCATTTCGCCCTCCACCCCGAGATTGATCACGCCGGTGCGCTGGGTCAGCGTCTCGCCCAGCATGGCCAAGAGCAGCGGGGTCGCGCTGCGCAGCGCGGCGGCGCCCCACGCCCCGAGCATGGCGCCGTCCAGATCAGCCATCCGCGCGCCTCAGCCGGCCGGCGATGCCGCCGACCGCCAGCGCGGTCGCAAACAGCAGGCCCTGCAGGATGGTGGCGCTCGCCGCCGGGACCTTGGCGTAGAGCTGCAGCGAGTCGCCGGCCGCGATCAGCCCGCCGATCAGGAACGCCACCACGATCGTGATGAGCGGCCGGTGGCCGGCGAGCCAGGCGACCAGGAACCCGGTCAGCCCGTAGCCGACCGACAGCCCGGGCTGCAGGCGGCCCTGGATCGCCGCGACCTCGCAAATGCCGGCGAGACCGCCCAGTCCGCCGCCCAGTGTCATCACCAGCATCGCCTGGCGCGGAAACGACAGCCCGATCATGCGGCCGACCTTCTGGTTGCCCCGCAGCACCGCGAGCTCGGTGCCCCAGCGGCTGCGCGCCAGCACCACGGCGAGCACGACCGCCGCGATCAGCCCGAACAGCAGCCCGGCGTGGATCCGGGTGCCGAGCAGCCCGGGCAGGGTCGCGGCGGGCGGAAAGGCGGCGGTGGCCGGCCAGCCGAGGTTGCCGGGGTCCTTCCACGGGCCGTACACCAGGGCATTCACCAGTAGCGCCCCGACGTAGTTGAGCAGCAGCGTGGTGATCGTCTCGTTGACGTCGAGGCGGCCGCGTAGGATGCCCGGCACCAGCCCGAACAGCGCTCCGCCGGCGATGCCCGCGAGCAGCGTCGCCGGCAGCAGGATCGCGGCCGGCGCCGCCGGCCACGCGAGCACGACGGCGGTGCCGAAGATGGCGCCGACGAACAGCTGGCCGTCGGCGCCGACCGACACCAGGCCGAGCCGCGCCGGCAGCAGCGTGGCGAGCGCGCACAGCAGGATCGGCGCCGTCTTCACCAGCGTTTCGGACAGCGAGTAGGCGTCGCCCACCGCAAACACCACCATGTCGGTCAGCGTGCGCAGCGGCGGCTTGCCGATCGACAGGAAGAATCCGCCGGCCACCAGCAGAAACACGGCCGCCATGATCAGCGGCGCGAGCGCGGCGGACGCCAGGGCCCGCGACCTGCGCTCACGCGGCATCGGACCGATCTCCGATCCCCGCCATCATGCGGCCGATGCCGTCGCGGGTGGCGGCCGCGCGCGGCACCACGCCGACGAGGCGCCCGCCGTGCAGCACCGCGATGCGGTGCGCGAGCATCATGAGGTCGTCGAGGTCCTCGGAGAGCCACAGCACCGCCGCGCCTCGCGCCGCCTGCTCGATCATGGTCCGCCGCACCGCGGCGGCGGCGATGACGTCGAGCCCCATGGTCGGATAGCAGGCCACCACCGCCTTCGGCGTGCCGGACAGCTCGCGCGCGATGACCAGCTTCTGCAGGTTGCCGCCCGACAGCGCGGCGGCGGGCAGCGTGGGATCGGGCGGCCGCACGTCGAAGCGCGCCAGCAGGTCGAAGGCCCGGCGGGCGCGGTCCGGTCGGGCGCCGAACAGGGGTTGCCGCGGCAGCCGCCACAGGTCGAGGTTCACGGCGAGGTCGAGATCGCCGACCACCGCATTGTCGATCGGCCGCTCCGGGATGTAGGCGAGCGCCTCCGACGGCGTCGGGATGTCGCCGCCCCGGCTGACCAGCGAGGCGCCGTCGAGGGTCGCGTCTCCCGACGCGACCGGCTCCAGCCCGGCCAGCGCCTCGGCGAGTGCGACCTGCCCGTTGCCGATGACCCCGGCGACGCCGACGATCTCGCCGCCGGCGACCTCGAGGGTGATGTCGGTCACCGGGCAGCCGGTGTCGCTCGCGACCGTCGAGAGCTTGCGGATCTGCAGGCGCGGCGTCGAGCCGGCCGGAGCCGGCGGGCGCAACGGCTCGGCGATCGCCGCATCGCCCACCATGGCGCCGACGATCGCGGCCGGCGAGCGCTGCGCTATCGGGCCTTCGTCGGTGACCCGGCCCCGCCGCATGACCGCGATGCGATCGGCGCACGCGGTCACGTCGGCGATCTTGTGGGTGATCAGCACCACGGCCTTGCCCTGGGTGGCGAGGTCGCGCACGAAGCCATGCAGCCGGCGCGCCTCGGCCGGCGTGAGCACCGACGTCGGCTCGTCGAGGATGACCACGCGCGGGTCGAGGTTGAGCACCTTGGCGAGCTCGACCACCTGGCGCTCCCCCACCGCCAGCTCGCCGACGCGGCGGCGCGGATCGATGCCCGGCGCCAGCCGGTCGAGCCAGGCGAGCGACTGCCCCACCCGGGGCCGCGTCCGCCCCTGCCACCACGGCGCCCGCGGCCAGGCGACCAGGAGATTTTCCAGCACGCTCAGCGCCGGGATCAGCGAGAACTGCTGGAACACCATGCCGATGCCGGCCGCCATGGCGTCGACCGGCGAGGCGAACGACACCGCCCGGCCGTCGATCGTAACCCGCCCGCCGTCGCGTCCGCAGAAGCCGTAGAGCACCCGCATCAGCGTGCTCTTGCCGGCGCCGTTCTCCCCGATCAGGGCGAGGACCTCGCCGGGAAAGATGTCGAGATCGACGCCGTCGTTGGCGATCACGGCGGCGAACCGCTTCACCACGCCGCGCATCTCGACCACCGGCGTCATGGCTCGATGGCGAAGATGGCGTCGACCTCCACCGACGCGCCCTGCGGCAATGCCGCGACGCCGACGGCCGTGCGCGAATGCCGCCCGCGCTCGCCGAACAGCTGGTGGATGAGATCGGATGCGCCATTGATCACCTGCGGCACCAGCTGATAGTCCGGCGCGCAGTTGACGAAGCCGCCGACCCGCAGGCAGCCGGTCACCCGGTCGAGCGATCCGCCGCAGGCGTGACGCAGCGAGGCGACCAGATTGAGCGCGCACATCCGCGCCGCCTTGATCCCGTCGTCGAGATCGTGCTCGATCCCGATCTTGCCGCGGTACACGACGGCGCCGTTCCACTCGCAGATCTGGCCGGCCAGGAACACCAGGTCGCGGTTGCGCCGCCACGGCACGAAATTGGCGATCGGCGTCGGCACGTCGGGCAGCGCCAGGCCGAGGTCGGCCAGCCGCCGTTCCGCCGACTCGTCCTTGGTCGACCGCATCATCAGCGCGACGCATCCAGTGCGGCGCAGATCGCCGCCGACCGGGTGACGAATCCGAACAGCAGCTTGACGTTATAGAGCACGGCCTGGACGCAGTAGTCCGGCGAGGTCGTCGCGGTGGCGTCCTCGATCAGCACGGTGTCGTAGCCGAGGAAGCTCGCATCCTCGAGCGTCGTCATCACGCACTGGTCCATGTTCACACCGCCGATCAGCAATGTCTTGACCCCGAGGTTGCGCAGCACCGAGTCGGTCTCGGTGTCCCAGAAGGCGCTGAACCGGTGCTTGACGATCTGGATGTCGCGGGTGCCCGGATTGATCTCGTCTACCACCTCGGCGCCCCAGCTGCCGCGGGCGATGACCTCGGAGCGGGTTCCCGGCACCGGCTCGGCGAGCCCCGGCTCGTCGCCGCGCGGGCTGTGGGCGTGGCGCAGCGAGGGGTGGATGTTGAGGAGGTCCTTGCGGACGCCCCAGTTCACCCAGACCACCGGCAGCGCCTCCCGCCGGAACGCCGCCACCAGGTCGCGGATCGGCCCGATCGGCTTGCGGTTCGGCGTCACATCGATGCCGCGCGAATGCAGCCAGCCGCCGTCGTGGCAGAAGTCGTTCTGCATGTCGACGATCAGCAGCGCGGTCTTGTGCGCATCGATCACGATGCTCTGCGGCTCCGCCGCGATCGCCAGCGGCCGCGGCGGCGGGGCCGGCCGGGTCATGTCGACGGTGTCGCGCGTGACCAGCCACGACTGCCCGGGCGCAGCGCCCATCTCGACCGCCGGGGATTCTGCTGCAACCGGTTTGGCTTTCATCTGGCGATCTCCTTCACGGGTCAAGGTGGACACACCACTGTGTTTGATCCATGCAGTTTGTCCCTGCAGCGGCTTCAGCCCCTTCTCCCGTGGGGAGAAGGGGCGCGCGGCAGCGCGGGATGAGGGGTGATAGAGCCTGACGTCCGGTAACCCCCTCACCCCAGCCCTCTCCCCGCTGGGGAGAGGGAGTCCGGCAGCATTTGTTGGACTTACAACGACTCAACAAACCAGCCGTCAGCTCTTCCGTCCCGGCACCATAAAATCGAAATCGCAGCCCTCGTCGGCCTGCAGCACGCTCTGCTGGAACAGGCGCGCGTAGCCGCGGTCGCTGCCGGCCGGCGGCACGAACGGTCCGAGCGTCTCCCGGCGGCGCGCCAGCTCGGCGTCGTCGACCAGCAGGTCGATCGTCCGGCCGGCGACGTCGAGCCGGATCCGGTCGCCGGTCCGCACCAGCGCCAGCGGCCCGCCGGTGGCGGACTCCGGGGTGATGTGCAGCACGATCGTGCCGAACGCGGTGCCGCTCATCCGCGCGTCGGAGATCCGTACCATGTCCTTGACGCCGTGCTTGCCGAGCTTCCTGGGGATCGGCAGGTAGCCGGCCTCCGGCATGCCGGGCGCGCCCCGGGGGCCGGCATTGCGCAGCACCAGCACGTCGTCCGCCGTCACCTCGAGGCCGGGCTCGTCGATCCGCGCCGTCATGTCCTCGACCGAGTCGAACACCACGGCACGGCCGGTATGCTGCATCAGCCGGGGGCTCGCGGCCGATTGCTTGATCACGGCGCCGCGCGGCGCCAGGTTGCCGCGCAGCACGCGCATCGCGCCCCGGGCGTTGACCGGATGCTCGCGCGAGCGGATCACCGTCTGGCCGGGCAGTCGCCGATCTCGGTCATCAGCCGCGGCATCCCGCCGGCATGATGGAAGTGCTCCATGTAGTGATCGCCCGAGGGTTTCAGGTCGACCAGAACCGGCACCTCGGCGCCCAGGCGGTCGAAGGCATCCAGGTCGATCGGGTGCCCGGCGCGTCCGGCGATCGCCGCCAGATGGATGAGGCCGTTGGTCGATCCGCCGATCGCCTGCAGCGCCACCATGGCGTTGCGGATCGCGCGCGGCGTCAGCAGCTCGCTCGGCCGCGGGCCGGCGGTGGCCATCGCGGCGGCGCGCCGCCCGGTCGCCTCGGCGGCGCGGATGCGCTCGGCGTGGGTTGCAGGAATCGTGGCGGTGCCGGGCAGCGCCAGCCCCATCGCCTCGGTCACGCACGCCATGGTGCTCGCCGTGCCCATCACCATGCAGGTGCCGACCGACGGCGCCAGGCGGGCATTGACGGTGTCGATCTCGTGCTCGCCGATCTGCCCGGCGCGGAAGCTCGCCCACAGGCGGCGGCAGTCGGTGCAGGCGCCGAGCACCTCGCCGCGATAATGGCCGACCACCATCGGCCCGGTGGGCAGGACGATCGCCGGAACATCGACGCTCGCCGCCGCCATGATCTGCGCCGGCAGGGTCTTGTCGCAGCCGCCGATCAGCAGCACCGAATCCATCGGCTGCGCGCGGATCATCTCTTCCGTATCCAGCGCCATCAGGTTGCGCAGATACATGCTGGTGGGATGCGCAAAGCTCTCGTGGATGGAAATCGTCGGGAACGCCATCGGCAGCCCGCCCGCCAGCATCACGCCGCGCCTGGCCGCCGCGATCAGGTCCGGCACGTTGCCGTGACACGGGTTGAAGTCGGAGAACGTGTCGGTGATGCCGATGATCGGCCGTTCCAGCGCGTCGTCGGAAAACCCCATCGCCTTGATGAACGCCTTGCGCAGGAACAGCGAAAACCCGGCGTCGCCGTAGCTGGTCAGCCCTTTGCGCAGCCCGCTGGCCATGTCGATCCCCTTCCCGTGTCTGGACTCGCCTTCCAT
>JBEKZK010000367.1:0-5205 GCA_049509935.1 Xanthobacteraceae bacterium
CTGGCGGCTGTTGCCGCCAAAACCGGGGGGCGGGACCGCTTGCGCAGGGTCCGGCGGGCCACTCCCGACGGTCGGAACCGCAGCCAGGCAACGGCGGAACTCCGCGAGACCGCCAGGGTCGACGAGATCGCCGCCGAGCAGCGCACATAACAGCCGCTGCTGCCTGGCACGAGCGTCGTCCTGGGCGGACGCAACTCCTGTCAGTGCGACGGCGGCCAAGCCGGCCCACAGGGATACGGCGATGCACGCAAGCTTGGACATGGCGATTGACCCCTGCATTGGTTGACGCCGATTCCCTGCGCGCCAGCGCCGAGCCGATCAATCTGGAGTTGCCATCACGGCAACGGCCGCCGCTGGGCCTCGTCGGCCGCCGAGGGTCAGTGCATGTTGGGCCGCCGCGGCGCAACGCCGTGTGAAGCGCGCCACAGAAGGAGAGAATTCTTATCCACTGGCGCAGCGCACGCGCGCCCGCTGGTAGGCCGGTCGAGTGTGCAGCCGCTGTTGATAGACCTCCAACTCTTCCGGTAGCGTCCGTGCCAACGCCCCTTGCCAGATGCCGACCGCACAGCTTACCGAAATATCGGCCAGCGTCAGGTTCTCCCCGACAAGAAACGAACCGTCACGGACCAGCGTCGCCGTCAAGCCCAAGGCGCGATCGATCCGTTGGTCCAGCATCCCCACCGACCAGTTTCGCTTGTGCTCTTCGGGCGCCATGAAATGCGCGGTCAAAAGGGAATTGAGGTTCATTCCGATTTCAGTCTCCCCGAACAGCGTCAGCTGAAATACGCGTGCCAGCAACGCATCATCGGTCGTGGGCAGCAAGGATGTGGGGCCATATTTCTGCGCGACGTAAAGCATCATCGCGACTGATTCGTTGATCGCAACGCCGCCGGTGTCTTCCAGGAAAGGAACGGTGCCGAGTGGATTGAGCGCGCGATAGCCTGCACCGACCGGGAACGAATGGATTTCGACGACATACGGAAGGCCCATTTCCTCGCACTGCCACATCAATCGCAGGCCGCGCCCCCCGCGAGCGAAGTTGTGAATTTTGATCATCTCGCCTCCGCCAAAAAGAGGACAGCCCAGGTTCCAACGGTGTGCAATTGCAGCCGAGTCTATCGTCGCAGTTCCGCCGCCCCTCTCACGGCCGGCGCCCGATGCGCAGCATCTTGATGGCGGCCGATGCGGCGCCGAAGCCGTTGTCGATGTTGACCACCACCAGGCCGGGCGCGCAACTGGCGAGCGCGGCGTGCAGCGCCGAGCGGCCGCCGAGCGACACGCCGTAGCCGACCGAGGTCGGCACGGCGACCACCGGGGCCTCGAGCAGGCCGGCGAGAACGCTGAACAGCGCGCCCTCCATGCCGGCGACCGCGATCACCACGTCAAAGCGGCGGATGTCCTCGATGCGCCGCATCAGCCGCCACAGGCCGGCGACGCCGACGTCGGCGATGATCGGCGCGGCGTAGCCGTGGAAGGTCAGGCTGCGCGCTGCCTCCAGGACGACCGGCATGTCGGAGGTCCCGGCCGCCACGATGCCGATGCCCGGGATGGGGCTGGCTGCAAGCGGCCCGCCGAGAACGGCGGTGCCGGAGGCGGGGTCGTAGTCGAGCAGCGCGCTGGTTCCGGCGCTTAGCGCGGCGAATGCGTCCGGGGCGAGGCGGGTGAGGAGGAGGCGCCGTCCAGCGCCCTGCGCGGTGGTCGCGATCGCGGCGATCTGGGCCGGGGATTTGTGGCCGCACAGCACCGCCTCCGACACGCCGGTGCGGGTCTCGCGGTCCCAATCCATCTCGAAATCGGGGGTTTCAGGCATCTAGGTCAAGAGATTTCATCAAACAAGACTGCAACAGCGCGAGAGTCGTTGTTTGGTGGTTGATCGGCGCCGTGAAGCGGCTCCAGCCCCTTCTCCCATGGGGAGAAGGGGCGCGCGGCAGCGCGGGATGAGGGGTGACGGCGCATGACGAGAGGGCGGTGACCCCCTCACCCCAGCCCTCTCCCCAAATGGGGAGAGGGAGTCCGGCCGAGTCGGTGAAACCGCCTCGATTTCCTGATCAAACAATGTGTGCGCGTGCGTCAGCATCCGTGGTTCCGTGTCACCGGTCACCTGAGGAAGGCGGAGCCGATGCGGTAGGGGCGGACGCCGAGGAAGCGGCGGCCGGTGCCGGCGCAGAGATCTGCGGCGAGCGTGGCGAGCGGCTCGGCATGGCGCAGGCCCTCCTCGCCGAGCTCGATTGCGATGCCGGCGCGGGTGACGCGGCAGCGCACGGTGGCGCCGGCCGAGAGATCGGCGGCGAGGCGGCGCTCCACCTCATCGACGAAGGCGAGGTCGGCGGCATCGACCGCGATGCCGGTCTCGATGCGGCTCGACAGGCACGGCTGCGCCGGCAGCTCGGCGAGGTCGGCGAGCGACAGGCAGCGGGCGAGCGCGCGCACGCCGGCCTTGTCGATGCCGGCCTCGACGTAGGGGTGGACCACGCCGGTCTCCGCCGCGGCGCGCAGGCCCGGGCGAAAATCGCCGAGATCGTCGACGTTGGTGCCGGAGGCGATCACCCCGCCGGTCAGCGCACGGATACGGCCGTAGAGGTTGGTCTTGCAGAAGTAGCAGCGGTCGACCGGATTGGCACGGTAGCGCGGGTCGGCGAACTCGCCGGCGTCGATGATGCGCAAGCTCCAGCCCTCGCGGTCGGCGTGGGTCTGCACCCGCTGCGTCGCGTGCGGCGGAACCGCGGGCGAGACGGCGTGCATCATGTCGGTCGCCTGCGGATGGGCGCGGTGGGCGATGGTGGCGAGCGTCATGCTGTCGACGCCGCCGCTCACCGCGATGACCAGAGATCCGTGGCCGGCCAGGATGCCGATAAGCCGGCGCTCAGCGTCCATGACGCGGCTCGCTCGAAACCGGCGCGGCGGCCGCCTCCGCCAGCGCCCTGGCGGCGCGGCGAGCGGCGAGGCTCTCGCCCGCCACATCGTCGCTTTCGGCCTTCACCGTTACCTCGCCGCCGGGGCGCGTCACCTGCTTGGTGCGGACGCCCGCGGCGCCGGACACGGCGGTGCGCGGCAGCACGACCCGCTGCTCGACGCGCCAGCGCAGCCCGATGGTGGAGGTCTCGGAGAGGCAGGCCGCGGCCACGGTTTCGCGCGCCTCGGGGGTCACCAGCAGGCGGACGTCGGAGGTGAAGCGGCCCTTCTTGCCGAGGCGCATGCCGACCGAGAGATCGAGCACGCCGGGCAGCCCGCGCAGGCGCTGCGCCGCCACCCCGATCTCCTCGCCCGTCATGTCGTCGATGTCGAAGGACAGCACCGCGACCGCGTCCTGGCTGGCGCTGCCCTCGGCCTCGAACACCAGCACGCGGAGCACGTTGGGCATGCCGGGGAGATTGCGCGTGCCGGCGCCGGTGCCGATCGCCGCGAGCCGGCCCGCCGCCGGACGCCGCCCGGCGGATTCCGGGCCGACCAGGTGGCGCAGCACGGCGGCTCCGGTCGGCGTCACCCGCTCGCCGCCGACCCCGTCGTCGCGCCAGCGGAAGCCGACCAGCAGCGAGGCGGTGGCCGGTGTCGGCACCGGCAGGAAGCCGTGCCGCGTGCGCACCAGTCCCGCCCCGCGCGGCAGCTCGGAGACGCTCCAGGTGGCGGGCTCCAGCGCTGCCGCCAGGCTGCCGGCGGCGACCACGTCCATCAGCGAATCCCAGTCGGCGATCTCATGGAACTGGACCGCATCGACGGCGACGCGGTGGATCGCCGCCTCGACCTCGGCGAGCGACGTCAGGATGGCGACGGCATGATCCGCGGTGCCGGGCTCGAGCTTGTCTGCTGCGCGGATGCGATCGACCATGTCGCGGAAGCTGCCGGCCCCGGCGGCGTGTTTGTTGCGGTCTCCGGCGGGCTGCGGGGACGGCAAGTGACCGTGGTCGTGATCATGGTCATCATCGTCATGATCGTCATTGTCGTCGTTATCGTCATGATCATGGCCGTCGCCGTCGTCGTCGCCATCTTCATGCTGCGACGCAGTCCCGCCGTGCCGAAGCCCGAAGAACAGAGCGCGGATGCCGCCGCTGCTGCCCTCGCGAAAATCCGGCAGGCCGGCCGCGGCCGGGAGCGCGGCCGCGATATCGGCGAGGACCCGGGCCCGCAGATCGGGAAGCGCATCGACCAGCGCGGCGACGACCATGTCGCCGGCGACGCCGCCTACAGCGTCCAGATGGATGTGGCGCTCAGGCATGGCGCTCGGAATGGACCGGCACGACGTAGGGGCCTTCGGGGATCAGGGCCACGGCCGGATCGTCGTGGCGGTCGATGCTCGCGGCGATCGCGGCATCCAGGTTGGTGATGATCTCCACGCCGGTGATGCGGCGCTCCTCGGCGTCGAGGCCGGTGGTGTAGAGCTGGATGCGGCCGACCCGCATGGGCTTCAGCTGCATCTCGGTCTGCCATTCGTCGACCTCGGCGAGCGACTTGGCGGTGAGGGTGGCCAGAAATCGCTCGGGCCCGAGCTCGGCGAGGCGGACCTGCGCGGCGCGGAATTCCGGCGAGCCAAAACCCTCGGAGCACGCCGAGGCGATGATCAGCGTGCCGCCGGGCGCGAGAATGTCGATCGGCGTCACCATGCCCTTGATGGTCTGGTAGTAGGTCTTGTCCAGCGGATGTCCGGCCGAGGAGGTGACCACCGTGCTGAAGCGGCGCGGCACCTCGATTTTCGTCGCCGCGGTGATGAACTCCACCGCCGCCAGATGGCTTTCGATGATCTCGCCGAACGAGACGAAGACCAGGTCACGGTCCTCGTCGATCACGGTGTTGAGCGCAAAAATGTCGCCGAGCATGCGGACGATCTCGAGCTGCTCCTCGTGCAGCGGGTTGCCGGCGAGGTTGCACTGTACGGCGAGCGGATCCTCCATGAACCGCGCCGAGTGGAAGGTGCGGATGGTCTCGTGCCCGGCGACGCCGGGCGCCACGACTTTGCGTCCGCCCGACCAGCCCGCCATGAAATGCGGCTCGACCAGGCCGGTCGCGATCCGCAGATCGGCCTCGAGGAAGCGGCGGTCGATCGACACTGGCGTGCCGCGGGTGCGGGTGCGGCCGAGGTCGACGTGATCGGCGGCGTTGCGGGCGAAGTGGTTCTCGACCCGGACTTCGGCGAGCACCCAGGGGTCGCCGATCAGCTCGGCGAGCTCCTCGCCTTCGTTGGGCCGGTGCAGGCCGGTCGCCACCAGGACC
>JBEKZK010000368.1:0-5203 GCA_049509935.1 Xanthobacteraceae bacterium
ATTTCTCCCGATAGCCTTCGAGCGGATAGCGGCTCATCGAGGCGCCGAGGAACAGCAGGTCGTCGAAATGCGGCAGCTTGCGCTTGGCGCCGAAGCCGCGGATGTCGTAGATGCCAGTCGCCGCCGCCCGGCGGATCTCCGCGATGGCGTGGTCGTCGAAGGCGGCCGATCTGCGCGGCGGCGTATGCAGCCAGCGGTCCGGCGGAGCCATCAGTACGAACCGGCATTGTCGATGTGGAAATGATAGAGCTTGCGCGCCGACCCGTAGCGGCGGAACGCCGCGATGTCGACCGACCCGTCGAGGCCGGCCGCCGCGAGCAGGCGCTGGACCTCGGCCCGGTGCGGCTCCTCCAGAGGCTTTTCGATGCAGTCCGCCCCGAGGCTGGTGACGCTGCCGCGCACGTACAGATGCGCCTCGTAGATCGAATCCCCGAGCGCCTCGCCGGCATCGCCGAGCACCACCAGGTTGCCGGCCTGCGCCATGAATGCGGACAGGTGGCCGACCGATCCCTTGACGACGATGTCGATGCCCTTCATCGAGATCCCGCAGCGCGCCGAGGCGTTGCCGTCGATCACCAGCAGGCCGCCGCATCCGGTGGCGCCGGCCGCCTGCGAGGCGTCGCCCTTCACGTGGACGTGGCCCGACATCATGTTCTCGGCGACCCCCTGTCCGGCGTTGCCGTTGACGATGATCGTCGCCTGCTTGTTCATTCCGGCGCAGTAATAGCCCACGTGGCCATCGACCTCGACGACGATCGGCGCATCGATGCCGACCGCGATCGCGTGCTGTCCGCGCGGGTTGAGCAGGCGCCAGTGCGTTTCGTTGGTGTCGGGTGCGAGCCGGTGCAGCGCCGCGTTGAGCTCGCGCAGCGGCGATGGCGCCAATCCTGCCGTCGGCGTCAGGTCCACCGTCGGCATCATGGGCGCTCCCACACATAGACCTTTGCCGGCTCCGGCTCCCACACCTTGGCGGCGTCGATGCCGGGCAGGTCGACCAGCGCCCGGTATTCGGTGCCGAACGCGACCCAGCGGTCGGTCTCGGCCATCACCGCCGGCTTGCAGGCGATTGGGTCGCGCAGCACGCTGAAGCCCGACTCGGTTCCGACCACGAAGGTGTAGAAGCCGTCGAGCGCGTCGAGCGAGGCGCTCATCGCCTGATCGAGCGAAAACCCCTCCTGCATTTTCCAGGTGATGAAGCCGGCCGCGACCTCGGTGTCGTTCTCGGTGCGGAACGACAGGCCGCGCCTGACGAGCTCGCGGCGGACCGCGTTGTGGTTCGACAGCGAGCCGTTGTGCACCAGGCACTGGTCGGCGCCGGTGGTGAACGGGTGCGCGCCGTCGGTGGTGACAGCCGATTCGGTGGCCATCCGGGTGTGCCCGATGGCGTGCGTCCCGGCCATGCGCGACAGCCCGAACCGCTCGGCGACCCGGTCGGGCCTTCCCACCTCCTTGAACATCTCCATGCGCTGGCCGGAGCTGACGATGCTGACGGTCGGCACCCGGCCGAGCTCGGCCCGCACCGTCGCCGCCCGCTCCTCCGGCACGGTGAGGACCACATGCGTATCGCGGACCACGTGGGCGAGCGGCACGCCGGCGACTGCGCTCAGCCGCGCGACGAGGTCGTCCGGGTCGACGTCGCCGGTCAGGCGCAGCGTCAGCTTGACCGAGCCCGGAGCCTCCGCACCGTAAACGGCAAATCCCGCGGAGTCGGGGCCGCGATCGGCCATCGTCCCCAGCATGCCGGCGAGCAGCGCCCCGAGCTCCGGCTCGAGCGAGGTGTCCTTGAGAAAGAGCCCCACGATGCCGCACATGGGAATTGCCTCCGCAAATGGACCGCGAGCCCTGGAGCGCGTCCGGTTCCTGTGACCACCGGGACTGCCCTGGACCTCTTGGTTGGCGCATGTCCTGGCGGCGAACCGGGTATCCACCCCGCCGGAACGTGCGCTAGGTTGCGCCAGGCGGACCCTCAAGTCAACCAAGAGGCACTTTTTATTCTCGGTAGGAAAAACGGACACCCAGATGGCCACACGAGCCAGACCACGACCCAAGCCGCCGGCGAAATCCCGCGCCAAGCGAAACCCTGGAGGCACATCGGGCCGCTCCGCCCGCCCGGTCCCCGGCGCTCGCGAACTCGATCTCGACGATCTGCGCACCGGCTCCTCGGCGCCGAGTGAGCTCGCCGACCGCACGCTCGAGGCCGGCATCGGCATCGAGGTGCGCCGGCTGCGCAAGTCGCTCGATCTGACCGTGGTCGAGCTCGGCGCGGCGGCCGGGATTTCCGCCGGCATGCTGTCGAAGATCGAGAACGGCGCCATTTCGCCGTCGCTCGGCACGCTCGACGCTCTGGCCAAGGCCTTGAACGTGCCGATCAGCCGGCTGTTCGCCGAATCCGACGAACGCCGCGACTGCTCGTTCGTCAAGGCGGGCACCGGCGTGCGCATCGAGCGCCGGGGCACCAAGGCGGGGCACAAGTACGATCTGCTCGGCCATTCGCTCGCCGGCGCGATCGGAGTGGAGCCGTATCTGATCACGCTGGCCGGCGACGCCGTCCCCTACACCCAGTTCCGCCACGCCGGCGTGGAGTTTCTCTACATGCTGTCCGGCAAGGTGCGCTACCGCCATGCCGACAGCACCTATCTGATGGAGCCGGGGGATGCCCTGTTCTTCGATGCCGCCGCTCGCCACGGTCCCGAGGATCTGCTCGAGGCGCCGATGCAGTACCTCTCGATCATCATCTATCCGCGGAGGGATTAGCGGCATATTTCTTCTCGATAAAAATATTATCTTGACGATATGAAGGGCCCGCCGTAGCGTTGCGGCAGCAGTCATCGCCCATGATGCCGCGTATCGCGCAGCCGGGCCGAGCAGCCGGCTCGCCGGACACTCCGCGGCGTGATGGACGACCTGCGGGTCGATCAACCCGCGCGCGTCCTGTCGTCTCGATTGGCCTGGCGGGCGGCGCACAACGTCAGCACCCACAACGTCAGCACCGAGGGGAACCAAGCGTCATGGCAAGGAAGTTCAGCCGGCGAACGATTGTTGGTGCGATTGCGGCGGGAACGGCGGCGTCCGGGCTGCCGATGCCGTACGTGTCGCGGATGAGCGCACTCGCCGCCGATCCGATCGTGCTCGGGGTGCCGACCTCGCAGACCGCCGCCGCCGGCGTTGCCGACGATCTCGATCATCTCAACGGCTCGACCTTGGCGATGGAGGAGATCAATGCGGCGGGCGGCATCCTCGGGCGGCCGCTGAAGCTGTTCGTCACCGATGTCGACAAGCTGTCGCCGGAGAGCTGCCAGCAGGCGATCGCCGCCTGTGTCGACGCCAAGGTGCACGCCATCTCCAACGCCTTCCTGTTCGTGCCGATCCCGGCGATGGACGCCTCCGCCGGGTACAAATGTCCGTACCTGCAGGGCAATACCCAGCGGGCGGCAACCGAGGCCTTCAAGGCCAACAAGAGCAAATACAGCCACATCTTCCAGACCGACCCGTCCGAGGTGCACTACGGCTACACCTATCCGATCTGGCTCCAGGCGATGGAGGATCAGGCCGGCTGGAAGCCGAAGAACCGCAAGGTGCACATCGTCCAGGAGCAGGTGGGCTACTGCCAGACCATCTCCAAGGCCTGCCAGGAGGCGCTGAAGAAGAGCAAGTTCCAGCTCGCGGCGGTCACCGACATCCAGTTCCCGGTGCAGGACTGGGCGCCGGTCATTCAGAAGCTCAAGGAGGTGGATGCCGGCGCCATCATGATCGACCATTGGGTCGCCGCCGAGTACGCCGCCTTCTGCAAGCAGTTCATCGCCGACCCGGTGAAGAACTCGCTGGTCTACATGCAGTACGGCCCGTCGCAGCCGGAGTTCCTCACGCTCGCCGGCCCCGCCGCCAACGGCTTCTGCTGGAGCACGGTGCTCGGCGTCTACAACGACGACAAGGGCCGGGCGTTCCGGGCGAAGTACAAGAAGCGGTTTCCCGGCATCATGGGGCTCGTCTATACCGGCAACGGCTACGACATCGTCTACTATCTCAAGGCCGCCTGGGAAGCGGTCGGCGACCCGTCGAAGTTCAAGGAGGTGTGCGACTGGGTGCGGGTCAATCCGTTCCGCGGCGTGTGCGGCTACATGAACATGAACAACGAGTACCAGGAGGCCGCGCACTTTCCCGACAACGGCTACGCCATCACCTCGTCCGAGCTCGAGAAGGGCATGAGCCAGCTCTACGTCCAGGTGCAGGACGTCGAGCACAAGATCATCTATCCCAACGAGATCAAGGAATCGCAGCTGAAGCCTGCGCCATGGTGGAGCTGAGCGTCGCGGTGCGCGGGGAGGGCGCCGCCGCGCCGGTCCCCGTCACTGCCCCGCTGTTCGCCTGCGAGAGGATTGTCCTCGATCTCGGAGGCCGCGAGATTCTGGCCGACATCAATCTCAGCGTCGGTCGAGGCGAGGTGCTGGGCATCATCGGGCCCAACGGGGCGGGCAAGACCAGCCTGTTCGAGGTCCTGTCGGGCCGCGTCCCGCCGAAGAGCGGCAAGGTCACCTTCCGGGGCGAGGACATCACCGGGCTTCCGCTGTACCGGCGCGCGCGGCTCGGAATCGGCCGCACCTACCAGACCCCGGTCGTCCCCGACGAGCTCACCGTCGCCGAGACCTTCAAGGCGGCGCGCCAGGCCTTCCGGCCCTATTTGACGCGGTTCGACGCCGAGTACGGCGCCGAGCTGGTCGGGCTCAACGTCGACCACGACGAGCCGACCGCGCAACTGGAGACGCTGAACCGGCGCAAGCTGCTGCTCGCCTGTCTGCTGATGCGACGGCCGCCGTTGCTGCTGATGGACGAGCCGGCGGCCGGCCTGATCAACTCCGAGGTCGACGAGATCGATCATCTGATCAGGCTGCTGTCGAAGGAGATGAACATCGCCATCATCATCGTCGAGCATCGCATCGAGCTGCTCGATACCATCGCCGATCGCGTCATGGTGATGGACGCCGGCGAGGTCATTGCGCAAGGGTCGCTCGAGCACATTCTCGGCGACCCCAAGGTGCACGCGGCGTACTTCGAGAACGTCGAGGATGTCGAGACCGGAGGGCTCGAATGATGCCGGCGCCGGGCGAGGTGGCGCCGACCGGTCTCCCCGATCGGCAGGTGTCCGGGCCTGGCCTGGGCGCGGCGAAGAAGGAGGTCCTCAACGTCAAGGGACTGTCGGCCGGCT
>JBEKZK010000369.1:0-5198 GCA_049509935.1 Xanthobacteraceae bacterium
TTCAGCGCCGCCTCGTTGGCGCCACCGTGCGCCGGACCCCACAGGCAGGCGATTCCGGCGGCGATGCAGGCGAACGGATTGGCGCCCGACGAGCCGGCGAGCCTGACCGTCGAGGTCGAGGCGTTCTGCTCGTGGTCGGCGTGCAGGATGAAGATGCGATCGACCGCCCGTGCCATGACGGGGTTTGGCTTGTACTCCTCGCACGGCACCGCAAAGCACATGCGCAGGAAGTTGGAGGCGAAGTCGATGTCGTTCTTCGGATAGACGAACGGCTGGCCTATCGAGTATTTGTAGGCCATGGCGGCGAGCGTCGGCGTCTTGGCGATCATGCGCATCGACGCGATCATCCGCTGGGTCGGGTCGGAGATGTCGGTCGAGTCGTGATAGAATGCCGACAGCGCGCCGACGCTGCCGACCATGACGGCCATCGGATGAGCGTCGCGGCGGAAGCCCTGGAAGAACCGGCTCATCTGCTCGTGGACCATCGTGTGGCGGGTCACCCGATAGTCGAAATCGGCCTTCTGCGACGCTGTCGGCAGCTCGCCGTAGAGCAGCAGGTAGCACGTCTCCAGGAAGTCGCCGTGCTCGGCGATCTGCTCGATCGGGTAGCCGCGATAGAACAGATGGCCGGCGTCGCCGTCGATGTAGGTGATCTTCGACTCGCAGCTCGCCGTCGAGGTGAATCCCGGGTCGAAGGTGAACATTCCGGTCGTCGCATAGAGCTTGGCGATGTCGACCACCGACGGTCCGATCGATCCCTCGTGGACCGGGAACGTCGCCTTCTGGTCGTCGACATTGAGCACGGCCGTCTTGGTATTGGCGCCGGTGATCGCGTCCATGGAAGCCCTCAAGATGTCTCGATGTGGCCTGACGGCTCACTGCGGCCGACCGGTCGGGCGACGCCCGACTTGCCGGTCCCGCGCGGATATCGCTGCCATAATTAGCTATCCCTTTCGCCGAAACCCCGCAAGATCGCCGAACGAATCATCAAGGTTCGCCGGCGCCCGAAATTTCAGCATCACGTTCGATCGTCACCTTTTCGTGACGACGGAGGGGCGGATAGCGCTATGGTCGGGCCGGCGGTTGGGGATGGCCTGCCGGCGTCCGCAACGTCACGCCGGCACCGCCTGGTCAGCCAGGCGCGCGACGCTCTCGGCCTTTCCCAGCACCACCAGGACGTCGAATATTCCGGGCGACGTGGTGCGGCCGGTCAGCGCGGCGCGCAGCGGCTGCGCCACCGAGGCGAGCTTGACGCCGATGCCCTCGGCGAAGGTGCGCACCGCCTGCTCGAGCGTCTCGCTGGTCCAGGGCTCGACGCCGGCCAGCGTGCGGGTGAGATCGCGGATCATGGTGCGCGCCTCCGGGGTGAGCAGGGCCGTCGCCTTGTCGTTGATCGGGATCGGGCGGTCGGCCCAGATGAAGCCCGCCGCGTCGATCAGCTCGAGCAGGGTCTTGGCGCGCTCCTTCAGCCCCGGCATGGCGGCGGTGAGCCTGGCGCGGAGCTCCGGCGTGATCCGCGCGGCAAGCTCGGCGCCGCCGGCGACGTGCGGCAGCACGCGCTCGATCTCGGCGACCAGCTCGGCGTCGTCGCCGACCCGCAGGTAATGGCCGTTGAGGCTCTCCAGCTTGGTGAAATCGAACCGCGCCGGCGATCGTCCGATCTGCGGCAGGTCGAAGGCCGCGATCATCTCCACCGTCGAGAAGATCTCCTGGTCGCCATGGCTCCAGCCGAGCCGCACCAGATAGTTGCGCATCGCCGCCGGCAGGTAGCCCATGGCCCGATAGGCGTCGACGCCGAGCGCGCCATGGCGCTTCGACAGCTTGGAGCCGTCGGGGCCGTGGATCATCGGGATGTGGGCCATGACCGGCACCGCCCAGCCGAGCGCGTCGTAGATGTGCTTCTGCCGCGCCGCGTTGGTCAGGTGGTCGTCGCCGCGGATGACGTGGGTCACCGCCATGTCGTGGTCGTCGACGACGACGGCGAGCATGTAGGTCGGCGTGCCGTCCGAGCGCAGCAGCACCAGGTCGTCGAGGTCCTTGTTCTGCCAGGCCACGCGGCCCTGGACGCGGTCGTCGATCACCGTCTCGCCCTCGGTCGGGGCCTTGAGCCGGATCACCGGCCGCGCCCCCGCAGGGGCCTCGGCCGGGTCGCGGTCGCGCCATCGCCCGTCGTAGCGCACCGAGCGGCCCTCGCGGCGCGCGGCCGCCCGTATCTCGTCGAGCTCCTGCGGCGTGGCGTAGCAGCGGTAGGCCTTGCCGGTCGCCAGCAGCTCATCGGCGATCTCGCGATGGCGCGCGATGCGCGAGAACTGATAGATCGCGTCCCCGTCCCATGCCAGGCCGAGCCATCTCAGGCCGTCGAAGATGGCGGCGATCGAGGCCGCGGTGGAGCGCTCGCGGTCGGTGTCCTCGATGCGCAGCAGCATCTTTCCGCCGCGGCCACGGGCGTACAGCCAGTTGAACAGTGCGGTGCGCGCGCCGCCGATATGGAGGAAGCCGGTCGGCGAGGGAGCGAAGCGGGTGACGACGGTGTCGGCCATGCGGGGTGACTGAAATTCCGTGGGATTTATCGTCAAGTCGGCGCGGACATGTACCATGGCGGACGGCCGACGTGTATCTTGCCGCCTCACGTTGTCGCAACGGTAGCGGCGGCCGCCGCCCCGTGCGGCGGCGGGCGCGACCGAACGTCGGTCCGGGGTGCCGGCCGAAGGTTGCGCCGGCCGAAGGTGCCGGTCGAGAGAGTCGAGAGATCTGTCGGCCTTAGCGTTGAGGCGCCGGGTCATGGCGGAATGGGGCAGGGCGCGCGGCCGATCGGACACTTTTCCGCCCGGGATCGCCGGGACCGGTCGTCCGGCCGGGCTGCCGTGGTGGCGCGGCGAGGCCGACCGGGCAGGGGCCGCCGCCGACGAGGTCCGGCGCTGGCTCGTCGCCGAGGTGGCGCCGGGGCGGCTCGGACATTGGCTGCCGGTCGCGTTCGGAGCCGGCATCGTCGTCTACTTCACGGCCGAGCGCGAGCCGCTGTGGTGGGCGGCGCTCGCCTTGACGCTGGCGCTGTCGGCCGCGGCGATCGCGGTGCGGGCGCGTCCGCTGGCCTTTCCGCTGGTGCTGGCGCTGGCCGCCGCGGCCGCGGGCTTTGCCACCGCGACGATCAGGACGCTGGCGATCGCCCACCCGGTCCTTCGTCACGCGGCGTTTGGTGTCGACATCGCCGGATGGGTCGAGGCCCGCGAGGAGCGCGCGCGGTCCGATCGCATCACCCTGCGGGTGGGCAGCATCGAGGGCCGCCGGCTCGACGAGGTGCCCGAGCGGTTGCGCCTGTCGGTGCGCAAGAAGACCATGCCGCCGGTCGGCGCCTACGTCGTGCTCAAGGCGCGGCTGAGCCCGCCGCTGACCCCGCTGCGGCCCGGCGGCTACGACTTTGCCCGCGACATGTTCTTCCAGCGCATCGGCGCCAGCGGCTTCGTGCTCGGCGAGATCAGGATTGCCGAGCCGCCGGCGGCGGCCGGCTTCTGGCTGCGCTATGCGGCGTTCATCGAGGGCATCCGCGACCGCGTCGACGAGCGCATCCGCGCCGTGCTGCCGGGCGATGCGGGCTCGATCGCCTCGGCGCTGCTGACCGGCAAGCGCGACGCCATCTCGACCCCGGTCAACGACGCCATGTACGTCTCGAGCCTCGCCCATGTGCTGTCGATCTCGGGCTATCACATGGCGGTGGTCGCCGGCATCGTGTTCTTCATCGTGCGCGGCGCGCTGGCGCTGATCCCAGCCGTGGCGCTGCGCCATCCGGTCAAGAAGTGGGCCGCGCTCGCCGCGCTGGCGGTCGCCACGTTCTACCTGCTGCTGTCCGGCGCCGAGGTGGCGACCCAGCGCTCGTACTACATGATCGCGATCGTGCTCGGCGGCGTCCTCATCGACCGTGCGGTGCTGACCTTCAGGACGCTGGCAATCGCCGCCATCGCGGTGCTGCTGCTGGCGCCGGAGGCGGTGGTTCATCCGAGCTTCCAGATGTCGTTCGCCGCCACCATGGCGCTGATCGCCGGCTACCAGAACGGGCTGCCGTGGAAGCTCACCGACGCCGATACCTCGCGCGGCGCGCGGATCGCGCTGTGGGGCGTCGACCACATCGCGAGCCTGCTGTTCGCCTCGCTGCTCGCCGGTCTCGCCACCACGCCGTACGCGGCCTTTCACTTCCACCGCACGGCGCCCTACGGGGTGATCGCCAACCTGCTGGCGATGCCGGTGGTGTCGGCGCTGGTGATGCCGGCCGGCCTCGTCGCCCTGGTGGCGATGCCGTTCGGCTTCGACGGCATGTTCTGGAAGCTGATGGGTTACGGCATCGAGTGGATGGATGCGGTGGCGCTGTGGGTCGCAGGCCTCCCGGGCGCGGTCGGTCGCACCGCGGCGTTCGGCACCGGGCCGCTGCTGGTGTGCACGGCCGGGATGCTGGTCATCTGCCTGCTGCGCACCCCGTTGCGCTGGTGTGGCGTGGCGGTCGTCGCTGCCGCCGCGGTCTGGGCGCTGGCGACGCCGCAGCCCGACGTGCTGATCGCGCCGGACGGCGATCCGGTCGCGGTGCGCACCGCCGGCGGCAGCCTCGCGATCATCAAGAAGGGCGGCGACGCCTTCACGGTCAAGGAGTGGCTGCTGGCGGACGCCGATCCGCGGGTGCCCGGCGACCCGAGCCTCACCGCCGGCGTCTCCTGCGACGACATCGGTTGCATCGCCCGGCTCGCCGATGGCGCGATCGTCGCGCTGTCGCTCCACGCCGAGGCGGTTGCCGAGGATTGCGCGCGGGCCGCCCTCGTCGTCACCACCCGCACGGCGCCGGCCGAGTCGTGTGCTGCGACCCTGATCGATCGCAGCATGCGCGCCGCCACCGGCGCGCTGGCGCTGCGGCGGTTGGACCAGCGCTGGGAGATCACCGCCGCGCACCCGGACGGCACTACGCGGCCGTGGTCGAGGCCGGCCGGCGGCGCCCGGCCGGCGACAGGCGATCAGCCCGCGGCCGTGGCGCCGCGGGGCGCGCCCGGGCCGGACGCCACCCCGCGGGCGGAGGACCTGGAGACCGGGGACTAAAGCATGTCCCGGCGAAGTGGACCCGGTTCGCCGATCAAGGACATGCGCCAACAAGGGAATCTACAGCGCTTCCCGGCACGAGGTGCCGCAACAAGTGGTTCACTATGACCGGGAAGCGCTGG
>JBEKZK010000037.1:0-13997 GCA_049509935.1 Xanthobacteraceae bacterium
TCGTGGTGTTGGCCGTGAACGGCGCCGGCGGCGTCACCTGCAGCACCCGGCGCATGCCGTCATAGCTCTTGGCGGTGGTGTTGCCGCGCGGGTCGGTCACCGCAATCTGGTTGCCGATCGCATCGTAAGTGTAGCTGGTCTTCAGATTGAGCCGGCCGGAATCCTCGGTGACGGCCAGCAGATTGAAGGTGGTCGGATCATAGGCGTAGGCCTTGACGCGCCCCTCCGCATCGGTCGCGGTAGCCACCAGACCGCGGGCGCCATAGGTGAAGGTGCTGACCGGGCTGGTATTGGTGGTCACGTCAGCCTTGAAGACGGCCGGCTGAACGGTCTTGATCAGGTTGCCATGGCTGTCATAGCTGTTGGCGGTGACGTTACCGAGGCCGTCGGTGTGGGTCAGCACCTTGTTGAAGGTCGGATCATAAGTCCAGTATTCAACAATCGGACTGGCCGTGTTACCGGTCCACGTATCGTTCACGCCCGGAATCGGCGTAATGGTCTTGGACGTCACATTGCTCTTGGCGTCATAGACGGTCGTGGTGACGAGGTTACCGCCGTTGGTCACCGTGACCTGGCGGCCGACACCGTCATAGGTCATGGTATTGGTGACCCCGATGGGATTGATATCCTGGGTCTGGTTGCCGAGACGGTCATAAAAGAGCGTATGGGTATCGCCGGCCGGGTCGATCTCCTCCGAGCGTACGCCGTTGGCGAACAGGTAGGTCCAGACATTGCCGAGCGCATCGGCCTGGCTCTGCACGCGGCCGAAGCCGTCATAGACATTGGTCATGGACGCCGTCGACGGGAACGACGGGTGGAACATCCGGGTCATGCGGCCGGGTTGATCATAGGCATAGGTTGTGACCGCGGGCGTCGCCGAGCTGTCGGAGTAGCTGATCAAGTCGCCGGAACTGTCATACGCGTAGGACACGGTACGGGTTCTGTCGGAAACAGCCGTAACCAGTCCGGAACCGTTGTAGGTGAAGGCAAGGCTGCGCCCCATGCCGTTGCTGACCGACTGCAACAGTTTGGAACTGCCCGTTCCGATGTAGCTGTAAGTCAGCACGTTGCCATTCGGATCGGTCGATTGCGTGATCGTACCGTCGGCGGCGAATTGGTGAACGGTTCCATCCTTGGCGGTGAGCGCGATCGTGCCGCCGGGATTGACGACCAGGCTCGAGCCATTCTCGGCTGACGGATTATAGTAAGGAGTACCGCTTGACGTCGGCAGTTTCATGAATTTCTGAGTCTGCGTGCCCTGGCTGATGGTCACCGCATTATTGACCAGCGAATCCATCAGCCAACTTGCCGCGAGCGAACTCACGATCATGTTGTCGATCGGGACGCTCGTCGAGTTCATCACGTCCTGGATCACCATGAAGGCAACCGCGGTCGGGATCGCGTTCAACGACCCGTGATCGCCGAAACCCTCGTAACTGTCGCTATCGATCACCGCCTTGCCGGTGAAGTTATGGCTCCAGCCATAGCCCATGGGCCCGGTGTTGGCGCGCAACCCCGAATTGTAAGACCGCGTCAGCGTCAGCCCGAACGGCGCGGCGGCGCTACCCACGGCGATATCTGGATTATCATAGGTATATTGACCGGTCAGTAGATCGATCGGCTCCGCGGTCAGCGGATTGGGCTGACCGTTCGGCGTCGTGCTTGGATAGGACAGGGTCGATAGTTCATACGGATCCGTGCTGGCGAGGTCTGTCCCGTAGCCGCCAAAATAGCTGCCATGAATGATAGAGCCAATGATGATCGCTCCGGCTGGTGTGCCGATGGTATACCATCCCGGTCCCTTCCAGCTATTGATGGTCGTGGTGCCATTCACCGGCATGATCACTTTATTATTGACGGTATCGGCGGAGAGGAAGTTGGCGATGCTCGTCAGGTCAGCCGTTGCCCAATTTGTCAGATTGGCCTGCAGAGATGCCCAGTTCGATGCCTTTGCTTCGACAAAACCGGTACCGGCGGTGTTGTCGATATCGATGAGGCGGACGGTCGAGACCGCGGGGTTTTGCTGCAACTGATTGACAGAGGTCGATTCAAGCAAACTATGAAAGACGGCTTGCGCGATCGAGTTTCCGTACTCCGCCGCCGTGGTCACATTGGCGTTCCCCGCACTCATGCTGATGTATTCGCCGGGAAAGTCGACATAGGGCCCGCTGCTCTGGCCGGCGATTCCCATCGCCACATGGTAGGCGGTTATCGTATTAAAGTAGGGATCAGCGAGCAGGATGGCGCGGTTCGATTGGCTGAGATAGGCAACCCCCATGGCCTCCAAGGCCTCGCCCAACACCGGCTCCGAACCCGACGCATTGCCAGCCTGCTGGTTTTGCCGGATCGCGTTCTGATGCCTGGTGAGTTGATCGCGTCCGATCTCTCCCGCAACCAGCATCACGGCATAGGAGCCACCCACCACAACAACGGGCTGAACCGTCGCGGTCTGGAACCCGGTATAGGGATTTGTCATGGTGAGCGACACGGTCTGGACCGGTGCCGCTGTGGCGGCGCCGGTCGAAAGCACCGTGCCGTTGAAAGTCAGCACCGGCTGCTTCGAACTATTGTAGGTCAGGGTCACGCGCTTGCCGGCAATCTGATCGGCATAGAGCGTCGCCGAGATCGTGGGATTCGAGCCGTTGGCGTTGTCAGAAACGGTTACGCTGAACACCGTGGAAAATGACGCCGGAAGCGTGGAATAGAGCGTGCTGACCGAGACTTCAGAAGCTGGGATCGCGGCGCCGTAATTGCCGCTCGAAATGATTTTCCCGCCAAGCACCTGTATCGTTGAGCTCGCCGGGAGATGGCCCTGGATGTAGGTCTGCAGGTTCTGGGAATAGGTATTGAGCAGCGTCGTGATCGCCGAGCGGCTGATACCCGCAATCGAGTTGACGCCGGCAGGCACTCCACTCACCGCCGATGAGCCGGACAGCGCGCTCGATAGCAAAGCGCTTTGCGTGTAACCGGTCGCGGAAGCCAGATTGATCGGTGCCACAATGGTATGCGACTTGAGGGAGGGATCGAGCTCATAGGTAGTGCTGCCGACGGTGAACTCGGTCCAAACGGCGTCGACGACAACTTCGGCGGGAGCGGCCGAAGCCGTCGGCGGCGTCCAGCAGGTGCTTGTCGATGTAACCGTAATTACCACGCAGCCGGTGAATCCGCCATTGCCCAGGATGTTGTAAAGGGTCTGGGCGTCGTTCTGGGCGCCGAACAAATTGGCCAGCTCCGCACCCGTATAAGCCACCGGGCCATAGCGGAAATTGGCGGTGATGCAGGACTGCCGCAGCAGCGCGACAAACAAAACGTTCTGATCGATATTGTTGCCGCGCCAGTCGAGATAGGTGCCGAGCGCTCCCTTCTTCGACCCCCAGGTCGGCGAATATTCGATATCGTAATAGACGTACTCGTAGATCAGCTGCCAGTTGTACTGCAACGCCCTTGCGAGCGCGACGATTTCCGGTTCGGCGGCGGGCGGCGTGCAGGATAGGGTCTGCGCGGCGGCCGGCGAGACGATGGCGTCGGAGAGATTTGAAAGCGCGGCCGTGCCGGCGGAGGCGAGCTTGCTGATCGCTGTGCTGCTCGTCGTGGCCGCGGCCATCGCGCCTGGGAGCGTGGTCCGGCCCGTTGGCAATGCAAGGCCTAGCCTGGTTGCCGGCTGCGCCGGCGCCGGCGCGCTGTCGTTCGTCGTTCGCTTGGAGGCCGGCTTGTTATGGATGAAGTGATGGCGCACATGCGACTGATCGGGCGCGAGGGCCTGCGCGGTTGGGAGTGGAAAATCCGCGCGGGCACGGCCGAATTCGGACTTTTCGGTCGTCGGTCGTGGATGACGAAGCGTCACGCGGGCCGAAAGCGCCCGCGGGTCGAGCTCATGCGCTGCCCCGGTCAGCGGCGGCACGTCGCTGTTCGGCACCCTCCGCGTGGCAAGAAAGGCCCGGCCGACATCCGGTGACTCCAGCGGCATGTGCATATGCACAAGGCCCGGCCCCGCCAACGAGCCCCCGGTCGAGCCGGCGCCTGTCGCTGGTCCGGACGTTGATGGTCCCAGAGTCCCGCTCGCCTGCCCCCACACCGGTCCCGCGAGCGCGTTCGCCAGCACCACACACGCCACGGATATCGCGTTCAGAAATTTCATTTTACCCATACCCCGACGCCGCGGCGAATTCTCAGGCGCAGCGCAGCTTGATGTCAGATTTCGAATTGACGTTGACCGCGAGGCCAACTTGAAACGCCGGTATACCTGCCGTCAGCAGGTATCGGGACAGGCAATCGCGCGCCACCACGGCCCGACGCCTGATCCTGACCGGATATCATGACGATGTCCGCGTCGACTATTGCCATGCGAATTCACAACAGCAAACCCCACTACGCCTTTGGTACTCATCGCGCTCGCCCCCACGAAGCGTCTTGACGGAAGTATGCGTAATCATAATAGGAACAAAATTCAATCAACCTATCATTGCTATGAAGGGCAATTTCTTCAGCATCCGCCAGAATTCTTCGCGTGATGTAATTTCGACACACGACGATCGAAGCGCGCATTCATATGTCGCGATATCGCAAAGCTGCGATGGAGTTTTCTAAATTCCCAAACGCGTCGTAGCGCGCTACTTGAATTGGCCGCCAACTCGCAATGACGCCTACCTGATGTGACACGGTTCGAAAGATTTGCTAGCGAGCGGGATCGATGCAGCGGGGGGCCTGGGTTTTGTCATTCATCATCGGCAGCGGCGGGCGCGGGAATCCATCGGCGGGTTTTACCCTGATCGAGATGCTGGTCGTCATCACCATCATGGCGATGGTCGCCGCGCTAGCGGTACCCGTGCTCAGCCATCCGTCCAGCACCCTGACGCTCGAAACCACGGCGCAGGATCTTGCCGGGGCGCTGCGGCTGACCCGCGCCAGGGCGATTGCCCAGAATGTCGACATCGCCTTTGAGATCGACACCGACCGGCATACGTTTCAATCGGCCGCGACCCCGTCGCATTCATTCGCTCCCGGCGTCGACGCGAAGCTCAGGGTTGCCGAGCCCGAGCAGACATCGCCTTTCCGAGGCGCGTTCCGCTTCTTCCCCGACGGCACATCGAGCGGCGGCGATATACTGCTGCGCCTGGGCGACAAGCAGGCGAGAATATGCGTCAGCTGGCTGACCGGCGAAGCGCGCCGCGGCGATCGCTGCTGAAACTTTCCCGTGTGGTTTCAAAAGACCTGCAATCGTGCGTTACCAGGCGATGTCCTTGCCGCGCGACCGATGCAGAAGCGCCACAACAAATCATTATACGTTATCGCCTTCGGGCTTCTCGATTGACTCCGCGGTTTTTACAAACTCAGATGATACAGACGATCGCTCTTCCGACCGTGCTGTGCTACGCCAACTTGTACGATCTATAGGCGTGATCCGAGAGTTGCGTAACCGGATAGGATTTCAGTGTGCGTTCCCTTTTCGCGCGTCGCCAGATATGGCTGGTGCTCCTTGCATTGAGCACATCCGGTTGCCAAACCCTTGACCAAGCCGGTTCTGCCGACTCCGGCACCTCCGATAAAAAAAACGCCGACATGGCCGCCGCCAATGCCTGGAGCCCCTCGCCGGGCGCCCGGCGCAGCGAGCAGGCTCCCCGTCAAGTTTCCTCCAACGGGACGGCGTTGCTCGGCCACGAACCTGCCGGCAACTCCACGATGATCGAGGGCAGCGGTCGCTTCATCGGCGAGTCGCCGGCGTCGCGGGACAGGTCGGCCGCGGAGACCGCGGCCGACGATGTCACGCTCAATCTTGTCAATGTTCCGGCGCCGCAGGCGGCCAAGACCGTGCTCGGCGACATGCTCGGCGTTCGCTACACGGTGGATCCGGGAATCGAGGGCAAGATCACCATCCAGACGCCGAGGCCCGTGGCAAGATCCGACATCGTCGATCTGTTCCAGTCGGCGCTGCGGGCCAATGGCGCCGCGATCATCAGCGCCAATGGCATGTACCGCATCGTGTCGCTGGACCAGGCACCGGTCGGGGCGGCCATCCAGGTCGATGCCGCCGCCGAGACGCGGGGCAAGCTCGGCACCGGGCTACGCGTGGTCCAGCTCAAATACATCTCCGCGGCCGAGGCGCGCAGCGTGCTGGAGCCGATCGTGCCGCACGGCAGCATCGTGCGCACCGACGAGGCGCGCAACCTCATCACGCTGTCGGGCAGCGAGCAGGAGATCGCGGGCACGCTCGACACCATTGCCCTGTTCGATGTCGACGTCATGAAGGGGATGTCGTTCGCGATCATCCCCGTGGCGACCTCTCAGCCCGATGCCATCGCCGACGAATTGCGCAACGTATTCGCCTCCGACCGCGCCGGCCCGATGGCCGGCATGGTGCGTTTTCTCCCGAACCGGCGGCTCAAGGCGATCCTGGTGATCTCGCCGCAGCGCGCCTATCTGGCGCGCGCCGAAAGCTGGATTCGGAAGCTAGACGCCCAGGCCGAGGGCAGCGAGAAACAGTTCTTCACCTATTCGGTGCAGAACCGCCGTGCCCAGGAACTGGTCGACGTCATCCAGTCGATGTTCTCCAAGGAAACCGCGGCCGGCAGCGCCGCCCGCAACGTGGCGCCGCAATATCGCGAGGCGAGCGTACAGTCCTCGGGCAGCCCGGCAGCGGGCGGCGGCCAGTCCATGGGATCGTCGCCATTTGCTTCATCCGGCGCGACCAGCAACGGATTGACTTCGGCAAGCCTGTCGTCACCGGCAGGCGCGTCCCGCGCGCAGAGCGGGAGCGCCGCGGCCCCCGGACAGGACCGCATGGCTCAAGGCGGCAGCGACCCCTCGACCGAGGAGCCGAGGGTCAAGATCGTGGCCGACGACGCCAAGAACGCGATCCTGATCGAGGCCACCCGGGCCGACTACAAACGGGTCATGCGGGTGATCGAGAACCTCGATGTAATGCCGAACCAGGTGCTGATCGAAGCCACGATCGCCGAGGTCACGCTCAACGACGAACTCAAATTCGGGCTGCGCTGGTATCTCAACGGCAAGAACTCGACGACCACGTTTACCGACGACCCGGCCGGAACGCTCAGCTCGGTATTTCCAGGGTTCTCCTATGCGCTGACGGCCTCGAAGCTTGCCGCGACGCTGAATGCGCTCAATGCCATTACCGACGTCAATATTGTTTCGTCGCCGACCTTGACGGTAATGGACAATAAGACCGCCACCTTGCAGATCGGCGATCAGGTGCCGATCACCACCCAGTCGGCCGTCAGCACACTGACCACCGGCGCGCCGGTGGTCAATTCGGTCACCTACAAGGACACCGGCGTGATCCTCTCGATCACGCCCCGCATCAACGAGAGCGGCCGCGTGCTGCTCGATATCGAACAGGAGGTCTCGAGCGTGGCGTCGACAACCTCGTCGGGGATCGATTCGCCGACCATCCACCAGCGGCGCATCAAGACCAGCGTTACCGTCAACAACGGCGAGGGCCTGGCGCTCGGCGGCATGATCCAGGACAGCAAGACGGTATCGCACACCCAGGTGCCGATCGTGGGCGACATCCCGGTGCTCGGCAATGCCTTCAAGTACAAGGACAACACGCTGGCGAAAACCGAGCTCATCGTGATCATCACGCCGCATGTGATGCGCAATCTGGCCGAGGCGCGATCGGTGACCGATGAATTCCGCCGCCAGCTGTCGATCTACCCGCCGCGCGATACCCATCAGCCGCGATCGTTCGAGCAGTCGGTGCGGCGAACATTTGAGTAGGGATATGGTTTGAGACCGGGCCGGGGCAGGCTCGTGCCAGGGGAGCTTCATGCCGATGTTCAGATATCGCGCCTACGGGGCGCGCGGCGAACTCGCCGAGGGTGCCGTCGACGCGGTCTCGGAGAGGGCCGCAACCGATCTGCTATGGACCCAGGGCCTCACGGCATTTGAAATGCGTCATGATGGCGAGGCCGGCAAGCCGTGGTGGCAGCGCGACCTTGTGTCGATGCCGAGCGGGTCGCGCAAGGGCGAACTCGCCGCCTTCACGCGCGAGTTCGCGACACTCAATGGCGCGGAGGTCCCGCTCGACGATGCCTTGCGCATCCTGTCCGGACAGGCGACATCGGCGAGCATGCGCGCGCTCGCGGCGGCCCTGCTCGCCGACGTGCTCGACGGCGCAACATTGTCGGACGCGATGCAAAAACGGCCGCGTATCTTTCCGCCGGATTATGTCAGCGTGGTGCGGGCCGGCGAGATCGGCGGCACCGTCGACGTGGTGTTCGGCGAACTCGCAAACCTGCTCGAGCGCCGCGCGCAGGTGCGCGCCCGGATCCAGTCGGCGCTCGTCTATCCGGTCATCCTGATCGGTCTGAGCCTGGTCTCGGTCGGCATCATCATCGGCGGCACGGTGCCGAGCATCGCGCCGATCTTTGCCGACAATGGCCGGCCGATGCCGGCCGCGATGAGCGTGATCGTCTCGCTCGAGGGGTATTGGCGCGAGGCGCTGATCGCGATCGCGGTCCTGGCGGCGGTGATCGCGGCTGCGGCCGCCTTGATCGCGCGCCGGCCGGCGAGCCGGCTTGCGTACCAGCGCCGATTACTGCGGCTGCCGGTCTATGGCGCTTTCACGCTCAAGCGCGAGACCGCGCAGTTTGCCCGCACCCTCGGCACCCTGCTGCGCGCCGGCGTCCCCCTGCTCCAGGCCGCCACGTCCGCGCGCACCGTCATCAGCAATGGCCATGTTGGAGCAGGCATCGACCGCGCCATCGACGACATCCGCGAGGGCACGACCCTCTATCGCGCGCTGCGCACCAAGACGGCGCTGCCGCCGATCGCGCTGCAGATCATCTCGATCGGCGAGGAGGCCGGAAGGCTCGACCGCATGCTGATCCGTCTCGCCGAGATGTTGGAGCTGCAGACCCAGCAGAGCACCGAGCGCTTCATGAGCGCGCTGACCCCGGCCCTGACTGTCGGCATCGCGATCCTGATCGGCGGCATGATCATGACCGTCATCAGCGCCATTCTGAGCATCAACGAGATCCCATTCCGATGACGGTCTTCCCAAACCAACGCCTGTTCGCTTCTTCCGACCCGTCCGGCGCGGACTTCGCCGAACGCTTCGGCCTGTTCCTCGCGACCGAGGGCCTCTGCGATGGCGCGGTGGTCGAACGCGCACGGAGAGCGGCCGTATCTACCGGCGAGCGATTCGATCACGTCCTTACCAAGCTCGGGCTGGTCTCCGACCTCGACCTCGCGACCGCGCTGTCGCGCTATCTGTCGGTGCCGCTTGCGACGCCCGCGGACGTGCCATCCGAGCCACTGCTCAACGATATTGTGGCGCCCGACTTCGTGCGCCGCAACCGTGTCATGCCGCTCGCGGCCGGTCGGGGTACCCTGACGATCGGCGTCACGGATCCGTTCCATCTCGAACCGGTGCAGGCGCTCGCCTATCTGACCGACCGGTCCCCCAGTATCCGAATCTTCGTTCCGGCCGAGTTCGACAAGGCATTCCAGGCGCTCTACCTCGGCGCGGGCGCCTCCGAAGGCGATGAACCCACGGCAAACGCCGAGGCGAGCGAAACCGATGTCCAGCGGCTGCGCGACATTGCGAGCGAAGCCCCGACCATTCGCCTCGTCAACCAGATCATCGCCGGCGCGGTCGAGCGGAATGCGTCCGACATCCACATCGAGCCGACGCTCGAGGCGGTGCTGGTGCGCTACCGGATCGACGGGCTGCTGCGCACCGCCCAGAAACTCACACCCGGCATGCGGGCCGCCATCACCTCGCGCGTCAAGATCATGGCCAAGCTCGACATTGCCGAGCGCCGCATGCCCCAGGACGGGCGCATCAAGCTCGCGATCCGCGGCGTCGATATCGATTTTCGGATCTCGACCATCCCGACCGCGTTCGGCGAAAGCGTGGTGATGCGCATTCTCGACCGCTCCCGCGTCGAGCTCGATTTTGACAAGCTCGGCTTTGGGCGGCTCCATATCGATGCCCTGCATCAGCTGATGCATCACCCCAACGGCATCATCCTCGTCACCGGCCCGACCGGCAGCGGCAAGACGACCACGCTTTATACCGCGCTCAAGGCGCTCAACAGCCCGGACCGGAAGATTTTCACGGTCGAGGACCCGATCGAATATCAGCTCGGCGGCATCAACCAGGTGCAGGTCCAACCCGCGATCGGCCTCACTTTCCCGCATGCGCTGCGCTCGATCCTGCGGCAGGATCCGGACATCATCATGATCGGCGAGATCCGCGACATCGAGACGGCGCAGATTGCCATCCAGGCATCGCTCACCGGCCATCTCGTGCTCTCGACGCTTCATACTAACAGTGCCGCCGCGACCATCACCCGGCTGATCGACATGGGAGTCGAGAACTATCTGCTGGCCTCGACCGTCAAGGGCATTCTGGCCCAGCGGCTGGTGCGAAAGCTCTGCCCGCATTGCGCGCGGCTGCATCCCGACGCGGCGCACTGGGCAAGCCGATTCCACGACGACGTCCGCGGCATAGCGGCACTCGGGCCGCCTGATATTCGGGAGGCCCGCGGATGCAGCGAATGCAGCGGCCTCGGCTATGCCGGCCGCGCCACCATTGCCGAGATCCTCCGGGTCGACACGGACATCCGGCGTCTGATCCTGTCCGGCACTTCCGACAGCCAGATCGACGACGTCGCACGCAGGATGGGGATGATCAGCATGTACGAGAGCGGCGTTGCAAAAGTCTGGCGTGGCGAGACCACGATAGACGAAGTCCTGCGCGCGACCCGGATGGAATAGTGACGCGGAATGAACGGGCGATAATGCACAGGGTAAGCAATCGGCGCGGTGACCCGCCTTTGGAAGATCTGGTATCAAGCGGCCTGACATCCTGGATTCCGTCGTTCGACGCACCGTTGTCGGATCTTGCGGGGCGGCTCGGCGCCTGGTGGCTTGGCGAATGGCTCGCCTTGCTGCCCGACCGGGCAACTGAATGGCTAAGGGGCGGGAGCCGCAAACTACTGGTTATCGGCCTCGACGGAACCTACACTGAGGTCGCGCTGCTCAGCGACGCCCGCCAGATCCTGGCGACCGCGCACGTCGAAGCAGGGGCGTTCTCGGCCGAGACCATCGCCGCCTTCCTCAAACAGCGCGGCCTGGACCGGGCCGGCGTCGAGTTCGGCCTTCGTCTGCCTGCGGAAAAGATCTTTCATCGTACGCTGCGCCTCCCCCGCGAGGCGGCGCCGCAGATCGATGCGGTGCTGGCCCGGGATCTGGCGGCAAAGACGCCGTTTCGGGCCCAGGACATTCACGTCGGTTGGGTGCGATGCGGCGCCGGGGATGCGAGAACGATCCTGGTATCTCAGTGGATTGTTCGCCGGCAGATCGTGTTGGATGCGGCCGCAACCCTGAAGCTCGCCGCAGCGGATCTCGCCTTTGTCGAAGGCGAGGGCGTGAGCGCGGACGGCGTAGTGCCGAGCATCCCGCTGCGCGAAAACTCAGATGGCGGCCGGTCCTGGTTTTCGAAGGCCGCCAGTGGCCTGGCCATCACCGCCGTGCTATTGGCGCTGCTCGCCGCCGGCGCGGACTATTATCGCCAGCAATCGATGCTCGACGCACTCGACGCCAAAATCGCGACGGCGCGTGTCAAGGCTCAGCAGGTCCGGGCCGCGATCGATGGGATCGAGCAGAGCCACGCGGTACTGGTCAAACTTCGGGCGCGTAAGGCCGATGCCCCGGGGCTGCTCGACATCTGGGAGGAAGCGACCCAGATCCTGCCGGCCCATTCGTGGCTGACGGAGCTGCGCATTTCCCAGGCGCCCGGCGAGGAGTCCCTGGTGTCCATGGTCGGGTTCTCGTCCGCGGCCGCAAGCCTTGTCGGGCTGGTGGACCACTCCGCGCTGTTCAGCGACGCGTCGCTGACTGCGCCGATCACGCTCGACCCGATCGAGAGCCGCGAGCGTTTCTCGCTGCAAGCGAAGCTCAATCTTCGCGACCAGGTCTCGAGGGCCAAACCATGACCGCCGGGATACGAGCAAATGCACTCGCCCGCCGCACGATGTTCGCGGCTGCGCATGTCGCAATCATGCTCGTCGCGTGCTGGCTCTGGATTATCCCGCTCTGGGAAATCTTCGCGGAGCGGGATGCTGGGATCGCCGAACGATACGCCCTGCTTGGACGCCTGGAGGGCGTCGCGGCGCGCGAGGGAGCCGTCAAGGACATGGTGCGCAATTCGACTGTCGCGATCGACCACGGCGAATTCCTGACCGGCGCCAACGACGGCGTGGTCGGCGCCGACCTGCAGACCCGCCTCAAGGCCATCACTGAAGCTGATGGGTCGAGACTACAGTCGGTTCAGTCGCTGCCGGCGACCCACAGCGGGGCGGTCAGATATGTCGGTGTCCGCATTGAGCTGATCGGCAGTCTCGCGGCGATCCAGCGTGCGATCCACGCGGTGGAGTCCGGAAAGCCCTATCTGTTCGTCACCGCGGCGGTGCTGAAATCTTCGTCGCCGATGGTGAGCCCGAACCAGCCCGCGGAGCCCGTGATTAACGCTCAGCTTGACGTATTTGGTGCCATCCGCGCCGAGGGGGCGGTACGATGAAGCTGCCGATCGCACCATGGCGGGCCATCGTCCTGGCCGGCCTCGTCAGTCTCGACGTTTGCATCGCCGCGGTCGCGGCCTCTGCGTTGCTGTCCGACGATGCGCACCCGCCGGCGCACGTCGACTGGACGCCGCCGATCGCGACCGGCGTGGCTGCATCACCCGACACCAAGCCAATCACGCTCTACCCGGAAACGCTCGCCCACCCGATTTTCTTCAAGACCCGCGAGCCGTTCGTGCCGCCCCCGCCTCCGCCGCCGCCGCCGGCGATGCGGCCGTCGCCGGCTCCGGTCGTGGCAGACCCGGGCCTCATGCTCGGCGGAATCATGGTGATGCAGGGCGTGCGCAAGGCCTATGTGTTCCGCAAGGCCGATCCCTCCGGCACCTGGGTTGCGCACGGCGAAGATTTGATGGGATGGAGGATCCAGACCATTGATGCCGCGGGGATCGTGCTCGACAACGGAGAGCGCAAGATCGTTCTGAAGCTCTATCCGGAACGATAGCTGTCGGCTCAAAGCATCCCGGAATGACAAACATCGATTATGCCGAGGCTCCCTTCGCCTTCGGGCGCCGCAGATGTTCGTCCAGCCGCGGCATGATCTCGACGAAGTTGCAAGGCCGCGTGCGGTAATCGAGCTGGGAGGCCAGAATGCCGTCCCAGCCATCGCGGCAGGCGCCCGGCGATCCCGGCAGGCAGAAGATGAAGGTGGCGCCGGCAACGCCCGCGGTGGCGCGGCTCTGGATCGTCGAAGTGCCAATCTTGGCGTGGCTCAAAAGGTGAAAGGCGATGGAAAAACCATCCATCCGCTTTTCGAACAGCGGCTCGATCGCCTCGGGCGTCACGTCGCGGCCAGTGAAGCCGGTGCCGCCGGTCGTGATGATGACATCGACGCCCGCCTCCGCGATCCACGTCTTGACGATGGCCCGGATCGCCTCGACGTCGTCGGCGACGATTTCCCGCGCGGCGAGCGCATGACCGGCCGCGGTCAGCCGCTCCACCAGCGTGGTGCCGGATTTGTCGTCGGCGAGCGAGCGGGTGTCGGAAATGGTCAGCACCGCGATGTTGAGCGGGACGAATTGTTTCGCATCGTCGATAGCAGACATTTTGAACTCTCGTCTGTCATTCCGGACAGGCCGCGCCGCGGACTGATTCGGAATCTCATGAAGTCGGCACCAGATTCCGGGTTCGATGCGCCGCATCGCCCCGGAATGACGCTGATGGCTACTGCGTACCCGCGCCGAACGTATTGCAGGCCTGTACCGTGCCCTGCTTGTAGCCGGTCATGAACCATTGCTTGCGTTGCGCGGCGGAGCCATGGGTGAACGAATCCGGCACCACGCGCCCGGTGGCTTGCCGCTGCAAGGTGTCGTCGCCGATCGCGGACGCCGTCGTCAGCGCCGCGTCGATATCGCCGGCTTCCAGGAAGCCCGGCCGCTTCTTCTCCTCCAG
>JBEKZK010000370.1:0-5192 GCA_049509935.1 Xanthobacteraceae bacterium
CTGGGAGCCGCCGCTGTCGGCTCCGTCCTGATCGCGACCGGCGCTTCCGCCACGGCCGGCCATCGTCACGGCCGCTCCGTGGGCTACGCCGGTCCGGCGCTGTCCGCGCCGCCCGCGGGCTACCTGGTGCCGATCCAGCAGCCGGCCTACCGCTCCTGGCCGGAGGGAAGCCCGGGCTACCACGGCGCCAACGGCGGCTGAGTGTCGGAGAGGATGGGAGCGTGCCGGCTCCGGCCGGCACGCGCGTTCGCAGCGCGAGCCGGCTCGGTGTCGCCGGCGCGACGACGAGCTTGCGAAGATCGATGCGGCCCGCTGGGAGCCGGCGTGTCATGCTGATGCTGTCACTGATGGCGGCGGCTGCCGCCCTGCTGCTGCTCGCGGCGCTCGTCCTGATGACCCCTCCGACGTTGCCGCACTGAGGCAGGCGCGTCCCGCGCGACCTTCGCGCCCGGGCTGCGTCGGCGAGCTTCACGTGCCGGTTGCCGTCGGCCTCGCGTTCGGCGCCGCCGTGCGCCGCGCGATCCGCTGCTCGTTCGCTCGGCGTCTGCAGCAAAAACTCATCAGACGCGCGACGATGTTTGGAGCACATCCCGATTTGATGCTGCCGATTTGATGCTGCCGATTTGAGGCCGCCGGGACACGTTTCACGCGCGGCAGGCGGGTTGCACTCGGATTCGGTGGCTGCGACAATTTGTTTGGAGGAGCACGCATAAACCGACATTCGCGGTCGGGCTTGACGAGGCCACAAACAAAGTCGAGAAGGATCAGCAGATATTTGTGATGATGTGCACATGACGTAAGGTCTGCCGGGATGGTCGGGGCGCGCCGATGAGCACAATGATCAGCGCTTCGCGCACGCCGGCGTTGCGGCCTTGCGACGACGCCGACCGGCGGTCGGCGCCGGCGGCGAGCGCCGGCGGGAGACGCCCGACCTGCGTGGTCTACACCACCGACAAGGATCTCGGGCAGGCTCGCCTCGAGCAGATCTATCATCCGGCGATCATGGCGGCACGACGCGCGCTGGTCGCCGCGAGCGGCGATCTCGCCATCCTCGACCTGGCGGCGGGCGGCGAGCCCGATCTCGACGAGCTGCGGACGATCGGCGCCGAGCTCGCCGGCCTGGTGATCGTCTACGAGGTCTCGCGTGCGCCGCTGAAGATCATGCGGGCATTGAGCGAGGCCGAGACGGTCGGTTTCGACGCGCGCGACCCGCAGTGGCGCCACAAGCTGACGTCACGGGTGAGCGAGGCGGTCGAGGCCGTGGTGGCCAAGCGCGCCCGGCGCCAGCAGACGCAACCGGCCTCGCCGCGGCCCAACCGGGAGGCCGGCGGCGGAGCGGCCGACGTGTTCCTCGACCACGCGCCGGTCGCCGCGTCCCTCGGGGCGTTCCTGGGATGCTTGACGACGCTCGATCTCACCGCACTGGGATTTCTCCCGTGCCTCTCGTCCGCGGCGGCGGCCGTGCTGTTGTGTGGGCACCTGTTCGTCACCAGAACGAAGGATCTGTTCTCCGCGGCGTTCTTCCCCGCGCTCTATGGCGGCACGTTCGCCGGGATGACGCCGGTGCTCTGGCTGAGCGCCGGCGCGTCCGGTCATTCGGCGCTCCTGACGGGCGCGCTGTTCGTCTCGCTGTCGGTCCTCTGCGGCCTGGCCTTCTTCGTCGTTGCGCACCTCGACGTGCGCCGCACCGCGCCGGTCGGCGGTGGATTCGGAGGCAGGTCGGGGGCGATCGCCACGGTGGCGTCGTTCCTGTTCATCCAGGCGGCCGGCTTGCTGGGTGCGGATGCCGGCCGTTTCCACGGCATCGGAGCCGGCGCGTTCGCGGTCGAGCCATGGGCGGCCCTCGGGTTCGCCGCCTGTCTCGCCGGGAACGTCGCGACCCTGCTGGCGCTGCGGCAGACTCGCCTGCGGTCTGCCGGGATGGCGGACAGGATATTCGCCGCAGCGGTGGTGGCGCTGGTCGGATTGACCGCCCTGCAGCTGTTCCACCCCGGCGACGTGCATCTGCTCGAAGCCTTCTATGCCGGATGCTTCCTGGGCATGTCGACGCCCGAGCGGACGAAAGGGTGGTTGCAGCCGGTGCTCGGCGCGCTCGTGCTCACCGCCGTGCTGATCCCGCTCCGCGCCGTGCTGCCCGGCGTCGGCGGCTGCCTCGGCCTGGCGGCGTTCGCCACCGTGGCGATGCTGGTGGCCTCGAGCCGGGTCCTGAGCGCGACCCGCGACCTGCTGGGCTTCACCAGGAATGCGGGCGGACGCGCGGCGCCGGCTGCCGCACGCAATTCTGTCGGCAGTGGGGATCAGTACTTGGTCACCACCGGCGCATAGCCGCCGAACTTGTAGGCGAACCCCAGGCGGGCTTCGTTCTCGGTGATTCGGTGGCTCTCGGTGAACCCGGGGAGCACCGACGGGTTGGTGGTAAAGGTGCCGAAGTCGGAGTAGCGGTATTCGGCACGTCCGATCCAGTTCGGCGCGAACATGTAGTCCACGCCGGCCCCGACGGTCCAACCGACCCGCTGCGAGAAGACGTCGATGAACGCCCCCGGAGCGGGCGGTCCGTTGGCGACGTAGTGCTCGGTGGTGTCGGCGAGCGCCAGCCCGCCGGTGGCATAGAGCAGCGCATGATCGAAGACGTAGCCGATCCGGCCGCGGATCGAGCCCTCGGCATTGATGCTCGACTGGTAGGTATTCACCGCAGCGTTGGTGAAATTGGCGTTGCCCTTGAGTTTCGTCCACTCGAGATCGCCTTCGATCCCGACCACGAGCGGCCCCGATACTTGAAGGTTGTAGCCGACGAATCCGCCCGCCACGACCCCCTTGGTGGTCGCGGCGCCGGCGGGGCTGAACGCCGAGGGAGCCCCGTTGGCGGCGACCTCATGGTCGAGGTCGCGTCCCATCGCATAGCCGATGTCGCCGCCGACGTAGTAGCCGGTCCAGTCGACAACCGGGGCAGGCGCCGCGACCGGAGCCCGATAAGCCGGCGCCGGCAGGTCGGCCGCGACGGCAAGGCCGCCCGCAGCCCATGCACCGAGCCCGAGCGCACCGAGTCCCGCCACACCGAGTCCCGCCACACCGAGTCCCGGTGCACGCCGCCCGGCATGCGCGCCAAGCAATGGCCTTCTCATCGAGGAATCCCTGACGATATACAGCTCGATGTTGCTTATCATCGAGCCCGTTCAATGACCAGCGAAGTACGAATGCCGCATCACAACCGCAGCTCGGCGTTGCAAAATAGCCACATTGACGAGCGGCAGGGCGGAGGAGCGGTTCAGCGCGGGGCAGGCTTCGGAGGGGCCGACATGGCCTCGAATATCGTCATCGTCGGGTAGCGCGAGCTGGAGTCCGGGTTGGCCGGCATGGCGGCAACCGCATCGAACAGCGTCTGGTTCGGATAGCGGGACGGCGTACCGGAATCGGCCGGCGGGGTCGAGGACGCGGGAGCAGCCGCAGCAACGCTGGCGGAACCGGGCGCCGCCGCGAGGCCAGGCCGACCCGGAGGCGCTCCCGCGGGACCCGGGGCGGTCGGGCCGGCCATCTGCGGGGGTGGCGCGGCATCCGGCGAGCCGCGAAGCGCATCGGCGAGCGACCGGGTCGGGTAGATGTGGCTGGTCTCATCCGTCGACGCGGAGGTGGAGCACCCCACCACTGCGGGCAGCAGAGCGACCAACGCCGCGACAAGAGGAAGACGCGCCCGTCTTCCCCGACCGGTGATTCTTGCTGTCACTCTGGTGCGTCCCCATTCGGCCCCTTTGGTACGGATACCCAGGATGCCCCGACGACTTTCAGTCCTCCATCGTACCCAACTTCGCAGTTGAACGCCAGTTGCCAACGACGGTACCGGGGAACCCGGCGCGAGGCCGCTCCGGTCTCGCTGGCCGGCGAGTGGCCCGCTTGACATGGCGCAAGGACAACGGCCCCGATCGGATGCATTCGTCCCTCGCAGACGTCGAAAGGTCGGAGGTTTTTGTCGTGAAAGGCAATGCGCGTCCCCTGGCTCTCGTGACCGGTGCGTCCAGCGGAATCGGCCGCCACCTTGCGCGTGAATTGGCAAGAGATGGCCATGATCTCGTCCTCACCGCGCGCCGCACCGCGCCGATGCAGGCACTGGCGGACGAGCTCAAGGCCCACGGGTCGACGACGACGATCCTCGCCGCCGATCTCAGCAAGTGCGGCGCGGCCGCCGACCTGGCCCGGGAGATCGAAACGCGGGGGCTTGCGATCGACGTGCTGATCAACGCCGCCGGCCTCGGAGACAATACGGGCGCGCTGAACAAACTCGTGGCGATCTCCGGGCGTCTCTCCCCGTCGTCGGTGTCGCTGCCTATCGGCAGCTACCTGATGTCCAGATCCGGCTCGACGTGACCCCCGAGATCAACCGCATGGTCGGATGGATCCTGACGTCGCGCCCGCGCGTCGCGGTGATCCTGCTCTGCGTACTGGCGCTGCTCGACGTGGCCCGCTCGTGGAATGCCCATGTCGGCTACGCCCAGCCGGTCGAGCGTTGGCAGCCCGATCCGCGGGTCTACGCCGACCTCGCGTGGCCGCCGGGCATCGACGCTCCTGCCGGCGCGCCGCTCGGCGCCCGCGTCTATGCGCAGCGCTGCGCGGTGTGTCACGGACCGGACGGTCGCGGCAACGGCCCGGCCGCGCCATCGCTGATTCCGCGCCCGCGCGATTTCACCCTCGGTCAGTACACCTACAAATCGACGCCGGCCGGACAACCTCCGACCGACGCCGATCTGATCGAGGTGGTGGCCGACGGATTGCGGGCGAGCAGCATGCCCTCCTGGCGGGATCTGCTGAGCGATGAGGAGATTCGCGCCGTCGTCGGCCACATCAAGTCGCTCTCCACCGTGTTCCGGGCGCTGATCGCGTATCTGCGGGTGTTGCCGCCGGTGCGCAAGAAGGTTCCCGACGACCGTCCGCCGGCGCCCGACGACTGCGAGGTCTACACGTTCTGGACCACGGTGAGCGCGGGCCCCGGCTGCGGCCCTTAGACCCGCGCGCAGCTCTTTGATCCAGGTCAAAGCGGACCGCCGGGCGCAGCGCCTTTAATTGACGTCGAAGACCAGAATCCCGTCCCGCCTGCCTGAACAGCCGAACCTGCAACCGTCGAGGCCGCCCGGTGGAACTTCGCCCGCGACGGCATGGAGCGTGAGCCATGAGTCAAACATCGAGCGCGACCGAGCTGGAAC
>JBEKZK010000371.1:0-5191 GCA_049509935.1 Xanthobacteraceae bacterium
CCGAAGCCGGTGGTGGCGGCGATCAACGGCCATGCGATCGCCGGCGGCTGCGTGCTCGCCTGCGCGGCCGACCGCCGCCTGATGGCGCGCGAGAGCGGCCGCATCGGCATCACCGAGCTCCGGGTCGGGGTGCCGTTTCCGGTGATCGCGCTGGAGATCATGCGACACGCCACCGCGCCGCAGCGCTTCGAGGAGCTGGTGCTCGGCGCCGCCACCTATCCGCCCGACGAGGGGGTCGCGCTCGGCCTCGTCAACGAGGTCGTCGATCCCGCGGCGCTGCTCGACCGCGCCGTCGCGGCAGCCGCCAGGCTCGGCGAGCTCGGGCCCGATGCGTTCGCGCTCACCAAGCGCCAGACCCGCCAGGTCGTCGCCGACCGGGTCGCCGTCGACGGCCCGCGCCACGACCCCGAGGTCGACCGCATCTGGTCGACGCCGGCCGCCGCCGGGCGAATCCGGGACTACGTGGCGCGCACGCTGAAGAAGGGGTGAGCGTTTGCGTTGAACCAAGGTCATTTCCGACGGGACCAATGAACGGATCATTCGCCGTACCCGAGGAGGACCACCATGGATCCGACCGCCAAGCTCCGGATCGCCGCTTCGACGCTGGGCCTGATGTCGCCTGGCGGAGTCCCGTTGCGCGCCGTCGGCCGCCTGTTTCGCGACCATGGCGGCGGCCACGCTCGGGCGGGCCTTGATGGCGAGGTCGTGCCGAGCGCTTCGGCGGTGCGGATCGCCGCCAGGTCATCATCGGCTTCCCGACATCGTCGAGCGGCCAACTTCCCGGACTATTTCGCGGCGCTGTGCCGAACCGGCTTTGCGCGGAAAGCGGTCACGAGATCGACGGCTTCGGCGTTTTGATGTCATATCCGCTGTGACCTGGATCACGGCCCGGGCAGTCGCTGCCGCCGATTGAATCACCCTCTAGGAGAGACACAGATGGCCGACACCAGGTCCGCCGACAAGGCGGCCTCCAGCTCCAGCCCGTTGCCGATGCTCGCCCTTGCGCTGCCGGACGACAAGCTCATCCCGCTCGCCAAGTTCGGCGACGACGCAAGACAGCGCATCATGGAAATCGCCGCCACCGTGTCGATCGCGGACAGCAACTCGATCATGACCTTCGGCTCCGAGGTTCAACCAGTTCGACAAGGCGCTCGGCGCGACCCTCGACATCAACCAGCGTTACTTCACGGGTCAGATCGACAGCGCATTCTCGTTTCTGGCGTGGGTGCCCTGGGCGGCGCCGGTCGTTGCCTTCGCCATCGCGCTTCTGGGCTGGCGGGGCCTGCAGCCGCGCATCAGTGAGTACCGCTCATGACATGGAATCTCCGGATCGCCGGCATCGATCCTGCGACCAGCTGCCCGGTGTGCGACGGATTGCGCGGGATGGCGCGGTGCTGATGGCCAGCGACAGGATCGCCGCGGAGCTCGCCGCCTGGCAGGACCGGCTCGCGGTGGTCAGCCGCAATCTCAGCGAGATCAACGAGCATCCGGCGCTGTTGCGGATCAAGGCGCGGCTGCGCGCCGCGCCGGACCGCTACGCCGGCGAGACCTCGTCCGGCATCAATGACGCCCTGGCGGCGCTCGACGAGCTGTGGAAGGACTATCTGCTGATCAATGCGCTCCTCGACCAGGCCGGCGCCCTGCGCAAGCAGGCCAGCCTGTTCCATGACCACGACGCCGAGATCGAGGACCTCCTTCACGGGCGCTCGATCGCGCTGCCGGCGGCCCACATTCCGCTCGCCGAGCGCGGCCTGCTGACCAGGTCCGAGCGCTCCGACAAGGTGACGGCGGACGAGCTCCTGGCCGCCATGGACTCGATCTTCACGATGGCGAAGCAGACCGTCCTGGCGGTGGACGAAGCCGAGATCCGGCTCAAGCCACAAATTGCGGCACTCGCCGACGAGGCCCGTCGGCTCGCCGCGCGTGCCGACGCGATCGGCGAAGCCGGCGACGCCGAGACCGCCAGGCAGATCGCGGCGCTCGGCGACCTGCTCGCCGCCGACCCGCTCGGCGCCGTTCGGAAGGTGGAGCAGACCCGTGCCCTGCTCGATGACTGGCGCGCCAGCCTCGACGCCGCGGAGCGCGAGCGCGCGACGGCTGGCGCCGCGCTCGTCGCCGCCCGGGAGGCGCTCGGGCATCTCGAGCAGCTCAGCCGACAGGCGCAGTCGGCTCATCAGGAGAGCTCGGCGAAGATCGGCGGCCGGTCGCGCCTGCCGCGTCCGACCGACGCGTCCGTCACCGCGCAGTTCGCCACCTGGCTCGACACGCTCGAGGCGCGGCTCGCCGGCGGCGAGTGGCGCGACGCCAGGGCCGGCCTGGAAAAATGGATGGCATCGTGCACGGCCCATCAGGACACCGAGCGCCGCATCCTCGCAGAGAACCTGGCGCCGCTCGCGGCGCGCGACGAGCTGCGTGGCCGGCTGAAGGCGCTGCACGCCAAGGCCGGCGTCTACGCGGGGCGCGGCGCCCGTCTCGACCCGGCAGCCGCGCGACTGGCGGACGAGGCCACCGACATCCTCTACGGCCCGGCGGCCGACCTCGACAAGGCCGGACGCCTCATCTCCGCGTACGAGGCGGCGATCAACCTCGCCGGCAAAGGAGGAGGATGACATGACGTCGCCGGGTGAGCCGATCGAGCAGACAACCGCCTGCCATCACGACAGGGTCGGACGCACTGACGTCCGCCTAGCATACGCGCGCGCGGAAAGGATGCCGTCATGAACGCCGTGGACCTCGTCTGTCAGCGCCCAGGATGCTCCGGCAAGATCGTCGACGGTGTCTGCGAGGACTGCGGCAGACCTCCCGTCGGCCATAGCCTGCTCGCGGACGGTCCGAGCGGCACCGGGACGGTCGGCACCGCCGCCACGCGCGGCACCGTGAGCCGGCGCGGCACCCGCCAGACCCGCGGCACCGTCACCACCCGCTCGAGACTGGGCGGCGGCCTGGTGTCGCTGCCGCCGCTGCCGAGCACGGACCCGCTCAAGCTGATCATCGACAAGCCCGAGGTGCCGGCGTCGCGGCGCATCTGTCCGCACTGCGACAAGGGCGTGAACCGTGACGAGGGGTTCTGCCCTCATTGCGGCAACCCCTACAGCTTCAAGGCCTCGCTCAAGCCCGGGGACGTGGTGGCGGCCCAGTACGAGGTCAGGGGTCCGATCGCCTACGGGGGAATGGGCTGGATCTATCTCGGATGGGACAACGTCCTCAATCGCTTCGTCGTCCTCAAGGGACTGCTCAATGCCAAGGACGAGGCCGCCGCCGCCGCCGCGGTCGCCGAGCGGCAGTTCCTGGCGGCGGTGAAGAACCCCCGCATCGTCGGCATCCACAACTTCGTCACCCACGGAGCCGAGGGCTTCATCGTGATGGAGTATGTCGGCGGCCGCACCATCAAGTCGCTGCGCAAGGAGCGCGGGCCGCTGCCGGTTCCCGAGGCCATCGCCTACATCCTCGGCGTCCTGCCGGCGCTTGCGTATCTGCACTCCCAGGGCATCGCCTACTGCGATTTCAAGCCCGACAACGTCATGCTCGAAGAGGGCGACGTGAAGCTGATCGACATGGGTGGCGTGCGCCGGATCGATTCCGACCAGGGCCCGGTGTTCTACACCGCCGGGTACGCCGCGCCGGAGGTCGCGAGCGGTGAGGTCGTCCCCAACGAGGTGACCGACCTCTACACGGTCGGCCGCACCCTGGCGGAGCTGATCGTCGATTTCAGGCCTTACGGCGCCTACGAGTTCGCGCTTCCCGGTCCGGCCGAGCAGCCGGTGCTGGCAGAGCACGAGGCGCTCTATCGCCTGCTGCTGCGATCGACCCACCGCGATCCGGACCAGCGATTCCAGACCGCCGACGAGATGGCCGATCAGCTGTACGGCGTGCTGCGCGAAGCCGTCGCCATCAAGGAAGGGCCGAAGCCCGCCGAGAGCAAGATCTTCACCGCCGATCAGCTGATCGACGCCGACGACACGGCCGGCACCGCCGCGCCCCTGGCTCGCCTGCTGCCGGCGCTCAAGGTCGACGCCGGCGATCCGGCCGCCAATCTCATTCTCGCCGCCGCCGCGGTGAACCGGCCGGAGAAGCGGCTTGCGGCGTTGCGCGACATCGCGACGCGCAAACCTGACTCGGTCGAAGCGATGCTGCGCCTGGCCGATGCGCTGATCCCCGGCGAGCCAGGCGGCGTGGTCCCGGACGAGACGTTCCGGATTCTCGCCAGACTCGAGGAAAAGGATCCGTTCGACTGGCGTGTCCACTGGTACCGCGGCAAGGCGCTGCTCGCCGCCGGCCAGGGCGGCAAGGCCCGGTCGTCCTTCGATCGAGCCTATTTCGAGCAGCCCGGCGAGCTTGCTCCCAAGCTCGCGATCGCGTTCGCGGCCGAGACCGAGGCGGACGCGCGGACCGCGGCGGTGTTCTACGACCGGGTCAGCAGGGTCGATCCCGACCATACCTCGGCCTGCTTCGGTCTCGCCCGCATCCGCGCCAAGGCCGGCGATCGCGACGGGATCATCGCTGCCGTGGAAGCGCTGCGACGCGTTCCGGCTTCCTCGAGCCTCTACTCGCAGGCGCAGATCCGGCTGGCCGACCTCCTCATCCAGGATGGCATCAAGTTCGACCACAATCTGCTCGAGCAGGCAGCCGAGACGATCGAGCAGATCGGTGTGGAAGGCGGGATTGTCCATCAGCTCGCCGGTCGGCTGTTCGTCGCCGCCGTCGAGCTCATCGAGAACGGCACCCTCCATGTGAGCAGCGGCAGCACGCTGCTCGGCAGCCCGCTGGCAGTCACCGATCTTCGGCTGGCCGCCGAGCGGCGCTATCGCTCGTGCGCCCGCCTGGCCGAGGACGTCGCCGAGAAAATCCGCTGGGTCGATCTCGCCAACCGGGTGCGCCCCGTCACGCTGTTCTGACCGGAGGTGGGTCGTGATCTGCCCGGCCTGCGGTGCCTCCGCCGATCCGGACTTCCGCTTCTGCGAGACCTGCGGGAGGGCGCTCGCTGAACCCGCCGTCACCGCCGGCGGGCCGGCGGGCGCTGCGGCCGACCGGCGCGACACCGAGCTCGCCCCCGACCTCGCGGCGGTTTCCGACCGCGGTCTGGTCCATGCGCACAACGAGGATGCGGTGGCGCTCCATCGCACCTTGATCGACGGCACGCCGGTTTCCATTCTGGTGGTCTGCGACGGCGTCTCGACCTCCCACGACCCGG
>JBEKZK010000372.1:0-5169 GCA_049509935.1 Xanthobacteraceae bacterium
CTGACCTCGGCGACGAACGCCTTGACGTGCGGGTTGTCGGGCTGGTCCCACCACCACTCCATGGTCCACCAGCCGATCAGCGCCTCCGGCGGAACGGCGCGCAGGCTCTCGAGCTCGAACAGCGTGCCGCCGACCGCCATCTGCTTGTCGAGCCCGAAGCTGATGAACTGCTTCAGGCTGTTCACCTGGTCGCCGCTGCCCATGACGTTGATGAGGACGTTCGGCGCATAGGCCCTGGCGCGGATGAGGTGCGAGGAGAAGTCCGGCGTGCCGATCGGCACCAGGGCGCCTTCGAACTGGCCGCCGACCGCCTTGAGCCGTTTGACGAACGCCGCCTGCACCGAGTGCCCGTAGGCGTAGTCGGGGGTGAGGAAGAACCACTTCTTGCCGAACTTGTCGATCAGCGTGTCGGCCACCGCGTTGACGTCCATGGTCGTGGTGTTGCACACCCGGAACACGTTCCAATGGCAATCCTTGCCGGTGATGGCATCGGTGTGGCCGCCGGAGACGATGTGCAGGACCTTCTTCTCCGACGTGACACCCGCGATGGCGAGCGCGATACCCGAGTTGACGTCGCCGATCACGCAGTTGACCTCGTCGCGCTCGATCAGCTTGCGGGCCTTCTGCACGCCGGTGCCGACGTCGTTCGCCGAATCCTCCACCAGAAGCTCGACCTTCCGGCCGAGGATCCCGCCGTTGCGATTGATCTGCTCGACCGCGAGCCTGGCCCCCTCGACCTCGCCCTTGGCGACCGCCGCGTAGACCCCGGTCAGCGGGTCGATCAGGCCGAGCTTGACCGGTGTCTCGCCGCGCGCCGTCAGGATGAAGGGCGAGGTGATCTGCAGTGCTCCGGCCGCCGCACCGGCTCGGAGCAGCGAGCGGCGGGTCACCGGCCGCACGACGGATCTCGGGTGGGTCATGCATTCCTCCCTGGTGTGCGGCGATGCGGTCGCAAGGGGCACGGCCGGGCCGCTCATTTGCGGGACAAATCTTAGCCGGTTTTTCGCCGCCGCCCAGCGTCTTTCCGGGTCCGGTCGCGGGAACGTCACGACAGGTCGGATCCGCGCCCGGCGTTCCCGCGAGTGACGAGGATCGGCTCGCTGGAACAAACGGGCCGCCACGGCGTTCTATCGCATATGCCGAACATGACGCCATCACCATGGGGTATCACGATGAGAACGCTTTACGTCTGTGCCGCTTTGGCTCTCTCCATGACGCTGTTGAGCGGCTCCGCGGATGCCCGCGGCTGCATCAAGGGAGCCGTCGTCGGCGGAGTGGCGGGCCACGTCGCCGGCCACCACGGTCTCGCCGGAGCCGCGATCGGATGCGCGATCGGGCACCATGAGGCGCGCAAGCATGACCGTGAGCGCGACCGCGACCGCTCCGACGGATCGCGGACCTACTGATCGACCAAGCGTGCCTGTTCACACAGCGATTCACACAGCGAAAGGAACCGGAAATGGACAAGGATCGAATCGAGGGCGCGGCCAACCAGGCAAAGGGCGCCGTGAAGGAAGCTGCCGGCAAGGTCACCGGCGATGCGAAGCTCGAGGCGGACGGCAAGGCCGACAAGGCGGCCGGCAAGATTCAGAACGCAGTCGGCGGGCTGAAGGACACGCTCCGCGGCAAATAGCAGAGCCGCAGACAGTCGCAGGAGACCAGAGCCCCGGCCGTGCGCCGGGGCTTTGTTTTTGGCCGCGTCCCGGTGTAGCGGGTGCGGCCTCGACATGCGGCACGGCCGTCCCCGGATTTCATCCGGGCTACTTGCGCCCGCATGACGCCATCAGGGTGTTTTCGCCGGTCTGCGACGGGCTTGGCGCGATGCGGGAGCAGCCGCATCCGGCGGGCAAATTTTGCCGGTGACCGGCCAAAGATTCCGAGCTCTACCGGAATTCCGTCGATAGGGCGGACTCCTTGCGCTGAACATGCTCGGGAATCCGCCCCGCGCCGACATGGCACGCCATTTGCGACGGCACTGACACGTTCCGCGGCCGCCGGCGACGCTCGCTGAAGCCGACAATGCCCTCGACCTCAGGAGAGTTCCGTTGAGCAACATCAATGCAGTCGGTTACGGCGGCTACAAACCCGTCGCGGCATTCCAGCAGAATCTGTTCAACGAGATCGACACCGGCGGCACCGGCTCGATCACCAAGAGCACGCTGGAGCAGGCCGTGTCATCGGCCGGCGGCAGCACGCAGGGCGCCGACGCGCTCTTTGCGCAGCTCGATCCCAACAATACCGGCAGCGTCACCGAGCAGCAGTTCAGCCAGAACCTTCCGGCTCCACCCTTCAGCAACCAGGTGGGCTCGCAGCTGATCGGCTACCAGGCCTCCGGCTGGCCCGCCTCGCCCGGCAGCTCGCCGGGAGGCCAGCTCGCCCAGAGCCTGTTCTCGCAGATCGACACCAGCGGCACCGGCTCGATCACCAAGAGCGAGCTGGAGCAGGCCGTGACCTCGGCCGGCGGCACCACGCAGGGCGCCGATGCGCTCTATGCGCAGCTCGATCCCAACAACACCGGCAGCGTCAGCGAGCAGCAGTTCGCCCAGACCCTGTCACAGCTCTCGCCTCATCATCACCATGGCCACGGCGATCACACCGCGGACGTTGCGGGCTCGCAGGACCCGATCGCTTCACTGCTCAGCGCCAACGGCGGCGCCGGCTCGCCGGCGCAGCTCGCGCAGACGCTGTTCTCGCAGATCGACACCAGCGGCACTGGCTCGATCACCAAGAGCGAGCTGGAGACCGCGGTGTCCGCCGCCGGCGGCACCACGCAAGGCGCCGACGCGCTCTATGCGCAGCTCGATCCCCACAACACCGGAAGCGTCAGCGAGCAGCAGTTCGCGCAGTATCTGGCGCCGCCCTCGGCCACCGGCAACAGCGCCCAGGATGCCTTGCTGGCGCTGATCCAGTCGTCGTCGAACGCCGCGTCCACCGCGCCATCGACCGGTGTGACCGGCGCGACCGGCGTCTCGAGCTCGCCCGCCGGCAATACCGCCCGGGACGCGCTGCTGGCGTTGATCCAGTCCTCGCCGGGCGCCACGTCCACCGCGTCGGCGAGCGCCGCGACCGCCGCTCCGAGCGCAGCCGGCACCACCGCCCAGGACGCGGTGCTGGCGCTGATTCAAGGCCTCGGCTCCAATCAGAGCGGCGGGAGCAGCGGAAATCCCAGTCAGGGCAGCTCGGCCCAGGACGCCGTCTGGTCGCTGATGCAGAGCTTCGCCTCCACCCAGTCCGGCAACACTGGCGCCAGCCAGGATCCCCTCCTGGCGATGATGGACGGCGTCAACGCCGTCGGAGCGTCCGCCCTCGGCACCGGCAACACCGCGGAGGACGCCCTGTTCTCCCTGATGCAGGCCAGCGGCGCCGGCAGCTCGAACGGCAACCGCTCATCGAGCGGCAACGGGACGACCAGCAGCGCCAATCTGGCACTCGCCGTGTCGCTCTACCAGAGCCAGATGAACCAGCAGATGTTCAGCGGCATCGGCGCCTGAACGGCGCTGGCGTCGCAGCGCGCCGGTGCGATCCGGCGTCTGCGAGCGTGGTCGGGGCGGCTTCATGCGTCCATTCACGCAGCAATTCTTCGCCCTCGGCTCGGATTGTGCCTTGCACGTCTACGCACCGGATGCGGCCGACGCCCGCGACGCTGTCGCGGCGGCCAAGGCGGAGATCGGGCGGATCGAGGCGCGCTACTCGCGCCATCGGGCCGGGAGCGAGACGTCGCGGATCAATGCGGCGGCGGCGACCGCCGGGACCATCGAGGTCGATGCGGAGACGGCCGGACTTCTGACCTACGCCCGGGCGTGCTTCCATGGCAGCGACGGGCTTTTCGACGTCACCTCCGGCGTGTTGCGCCGGGCGTGGGACTTCTCGTCGCCGCGCCTGCCCGAACCCGAGGCCATCGCGGCGTTGTTGCCGCGCGTCGGTCTCGGCAGGGTCGTGTGGAACGATCCGACTCTGACGTTCGAAGATCCCGGCATGGAGATCGACTTCGGCGGCATCGGCAAGGAATACGCCGTCGACCGGGCCGCGAGCGTCTGCGCCGCGATGGGAATACGGCACGGACTGGTCGACCTCGGCGGTGATGTCCGGGTGATCGGTCCGCATCCCGGCGGACGACCCTGGCGCATCGGCGTTCGTCATCCTCGCCGCCCGGCCGTGTCGATGGCCGAGATCACGCTTGACCGCGGCGCGGTCGCCACCAGCGGCGACTACGAGCGCTTCATCGAGGTCGACGGGCAGCGCTACTGTCACATCCTCGACCCACGCGACGGCTGGCCGGTGCGGGGCCTGTCGTCGGTCAGCATCGTGGCCGACGAATGCCTGGTGGCCGGCAGCCTGTCGACCACCGCCATGCTCAAAGGGCGCGACGGGCTCGCGTGGATCAAGGCGCTCGGCGTCCGCCACGTCGTCATGGACGTGGAGGGCCGCGTCGACGGAACCGAGCCCGTTCGAAACTGACCGTTAGGCCGTCGTACTGAGGAGCGAGCCGGGCGCCGCGTTGGGCGGTACCGACGCCGGATCGAGCGTGGTGAGCGATTGCAGGCTGGTGGCCAGGGTGGCGGCCGGCGACGGGCCGGGCGCCGCCGCGGCTCCGCCGTCGGCCCGCAGCGACGCCATCAAGCCGGACATGACGCTCACGAAGTCCTGCCTCGAGACGCTGCCCGTTCCGTTGGGATCGAGAGCGGCGAAGACGGCATTCGATCCCTGATTGTGAAACGCCGCCGGCGGATCGAGGGTCTGGAATGCGGATGCAAACTGGGCCTGGGAAATGCTGCCGGAGCCGCTGCTGTCGATCTGGTCGAACAGGCTCGACATCTTCTGCTGCGGCGGCATGCCGGCGCTCGCGCCGGTCATGACATGGGGCATGGCGGAGCCGCCGATGCCGGAGATATCGATGCTCATCGCGCCCGCAGCCCTCGCTGACCGGACGGGCCGCAGGCCCGCGCGGAAACCATACTTTCGCCCATCCGGTCTTTCTGCCAGCTGCAGGTAAATTGTTTGCTAACCACGCGTCTCGAGATCCCCGTGGCGGGCAAGCGGATCTTGTGCTGGACGCTGCGTCATGGCGTCGGCGTTCCGGTGATTGGAACAATCCGAGGGACCACAATCATCCGAGTTTAAGGCGCCTCGGGTCCTATGGCCCGACATCAATGGTGACATCAGGAGTAT
>JBEKZK010000373.1:0-5152 GCA_049509935.1 Xanthobacteraceae bacterium
GCGGGCGTAGCGCACCAGATAGGACCCGGTGTTGCTCGCCGGAGCCTCGTAGCGCGCTACCACGAAGGCCTGGTCGCCGCGCACGCAGACCGCGATCGGCTCGAGGCGCAGGCCGGGATGGGGCGGGCCGGCGGCATGGCCGACCTCGACGATCGCGCCGGCCGGCGCGCGCCGCGCCATCAGGCTCGCCAGCATCACTCCGTCGCCGTCCTGCAGCGCCCTCTCGATCCGGCCGAACGCCGCCAGCACGTCCTCCTGCGCCCGCTGCATCGGCCGCTCGCGCATCGGCGATTTGCTGATGATGGCGCCGATCTGAGCCTTGGCGAGAAACCCGCCGACTCCCAGCGTCATGATCGTCAGGGCCGCAACTCCGATCGCGACGCGCGACTTCTTGGTCATGGAGCCTTCGTCATGGGGGGTGGACCTGGGACGACGTTGCAGATTGAGACTACAGCGCTTCCCGGCCACAGGGAACCTCGTTGCGGCGCCTCGACCCGGGAAGCGCTATCGCACGCGGTTGCCGCTGATCGACAGCTGTGCGAAGCGTACGGCGTTCTCTGCCGCCAGATCCCCGGTCACCGCCTTGCCCCATTCCATTCCGACGATGGCGCCGCGCCGCGCCGCGATCAGGTTGTCGGCGATCAGCGCCGAGCCGGCGCCCGGCGCGACCGAGACGGCGATGCCGATCCCCACCCGGCGCACCACGTTGCCGGTGACCGCGACGTCGCGGAGGTATTGCCCCCAGCCGAGGCGGATGCCGGCGTTCGGCGCGTCCTCGATCACGTTGCCGGTGACGGCGGAGTCGGCCTCGACGCTGATGCCGGTGCCGGAGCCGTCGTTCGGGTCGGCAGCTCCCGGACGGCGGGCCAGCAGATTGCGGATCAGGTTGCCCTGTACCACCGCGAGCCGTCCGCCCTCGTTGAAATTGGTGACCGAGACCCCGATCGCGGCGCCGTCGACCGTGTTGTTGGCGATCACCGCGCCCTCGAAGCCGAACTCCGCGTAGAGCGCGACCTCTCCCAGGCCCGAGCAGGTATTGGCGATCATTTGCAGGTTGGACGCGGCGTTGCCGCGCACCGCGGAGAACGCGGCGCCACGGATGCGGTTTCCCCGCACCGTCACGTTGGCGGCGCGAAAGATGTTGATCGCGTTGCCGTTCTGCCCGGACCCGCCGGCGCGTGCCGAGGTGTCCTCGATCAGGTTGTCGAGCACCATGGTGCCGTCGTCGCCGTCGTCCTGACGCCAGATCGCGATGCCATTGTTGCCGGAGCTGCGGATGATGTTGCCCGCGATGGTGAGCCCGCGGGCGTCGAGCGAATGGATCGCGGTGCCCGCCGCCGCCGACACCGTAGTGCCGGTGACGGCGCCTTCGATCTGCTCGAGCACGATGCCGTGGCGGGTCGGGGCCGTGATCTCGCAGCCCTCGATGCGCACGTCGCGGCCGACCGTCAGATGCACGAGCCCGCGGCCGTCGGGCAGCGGCCTGCCGCCGCCGTCGAGGACGAGGCCGGAGAGCGAGATATGGTCGGCCTGGCTGGAGGTGATCAGGCCCGAGCCCTGGGAGAGCACGAGCCGGGTCGCGCCGCGGCTTCCAATGAGCCGGGTGCCGGTGCGCAGCGTCAGGTCGCCGGCGCGATAGACCCCGGGCGGCAGCACCAGCGGCACCCGCGCGCCGGCCGCCTGGTCGATCGCGCGCTGCAGCGCCTGGGACTGGTCGTCGGAGCTCGCCGGCTGCACGCCGAACTGGGTGACGAGGACGCCGAGCGCCGACAGCTGCGGTGCCGGTGCGGCCGCCGATTCGGCGGTAGCGAACGCGGAGGCGACGGCGGTCAACGCGACGAGACGGCGGCGGTCGATGTCCATGGTCCTCGCCTGAAGCGGGAATCGGGAGTGCCACGGTTCAAGTTCCGCGCCACGGCGGCTGTGCCGGAATGGGACAGGCACGTGGCTCCGTGCGGCTGCAGGCTACCCGGTCAGCGCCATCTCCCGGTGGCGTTCGCGGGCGGCCGACGCCAGCGCGGCGAGGATCGCCTCGGCGGCCCGGACCAGATCGGAGAGCGACAGGCTGTGACGCGACCGCCAGCGCGGAGCCGGCTCGCCGCGCACCATCGGCACATGGATGAACTGCACCAGCGGACCGCCGTGCGCGGACAGGTCCAGCGCCCGCCAGTAGGCGTAGTTGCACAGGTAGCGGCCGGCGTTGCGCGACAGCCGCGCCGGCACGCCGGCGGCACGCGCCGCGGCAACCAGCCGGTGGTGCGGGGCGCGGCCGGCGAGCGCGGCCGGCGCCGCGGGATCGATCGCGGAGGTCTTCGGCGCGAAGCCGTCGACGTCGGCCGCCAGCAGCGACCGGGAATTGACCGCCCGGGTCTCGATGCGCAGGTGCGCGGTCCGCGTCGCCAGCCCGAACAGCAGCACCATGTCGGGCCGGTGCAGGTCGACGAGCTTCGGCAGCTCCGCCTCGACCGCCGCGTAGCTGGTGCGGAAGACGTGGCCGATGCGCCCGCCGTCGCCGTCGTGGTGGCGCCGCGCGAGCTGGCGTACCAGGGCCTCGGTCGGGTTGACCGGCGCGCCAGGAAACGGGCCGAAGCCGGTGATCAGCACCGTCATGCGTGCTCTCTCACAATCCCATCGCGGTGGCGATTTCCTCGACGGCGAGCGCCGGCGACAGCTTGCCGTCCGCCACCGCCGCCTCGATGCCGGGCAGCCGCGCCGCGATCGCGCGGTCTGCCGCGAGCCGCGCCCGCACCCGGTCCTCGAGCATCGCCCACATCCATTTGACCTGCTGCTCGCGCCGGCGCGCCGGGAGCTCGCCGGAGACGCCGAGCCGCGACTGATGGTCGAGAATTTTCTGCCACAGCTCGCCGAGGCTTTTTCCGGTCAGCGCCGAGTAGGTGAGCACCGGCGGCGTCCAGGTCGCCGAGCGCGGCTGCAGGATGTGCAGGGCGGCCGCGTACTCGGCGGCCGCCGCGCCGGCGCGCGCCACGTTGTCGCCGTCGGCCTTGTTCACCGCGATCATGTCGGCGAGCTCGATCACACCCTTCTTCAGGCCCTGCAACTCGTCGCCGGCGCCCGCCAGCATCAGCACCAGGAAGAAGTCGGTCATGTCGGCCACCGCGGTCTCCGACTGGCCGATGCCGACGGTCTCCACCAGGATGACGTCGAAACCGGCGGCCTCGCAGATCAGCATGGTCTCGCGGGTCTTGGCGGCCACCCCGCCGAGCGTGCCGGAGGCGGGCGACGGGCGGATATAGGCGTTGGCGTCCACGGCGAGCCGCGGCATGCGGGTCTTGTCGCCGAGGATCGAGCCGCCGGTGCGGTTCGACGAGGGATCGACCGCGAGCACCGCGACGCGGTGGCCCTGAGCGGTGAGATGCATGCCGAGCGCGTCGATGGTCGTCGACTTGCCGACCCCCGGCGTCCCGGTGATGCCGACCCGCACCGCCCGCCCGGTGTCGCCGATGATGCTCTGCACCAGGGCGGCCGCCGACCTCTGGTGGTCGGCGCGCCGCGACTCGATCAGCGTGATGGCGCGCGCCAGCACCGGGCGCTCGCCGGCCCGGATGCCGCGGGCGAGCTCGGCGACGTCGGCGGCGGGTCGCGGTGCGATCGAGCGCTGTGCCATGCGCACGTTAAGTAGACGACCTCCGCCACCCGCGCCACAAGGAGTCCACGGTTCGCGCGCAAGGCTCCCAGGCGCTCGAGGATCCCGGCGCCACGATGGCCGGGCGGCGCCGCATGCCGTACGATCCCGGCACGTCCGCTGATCCCAACCGCGAGCCCCGCATGGTCATCCTACCGCTCTACGACAAGGACCCGCTGGAGCGGGACGGCGTGCCCTACGTCACCTATGGCCTGATCGCGGCGAACCTCCTGGTCTTCCTGCTCGAGCGCACGCTTTCTCCGGAGGCCGACGACGCGGTCGAGACGAGCTTCGGTTTCCTCCCGGCGCGCCTGGCCGACGACCAGCTCGGCGGGGCATTTCCGGCGGCGGCGACGCTGCTCACCTACATGTTCCTCCATGCCGGCTGGATGCACATCATCGGCAACATGCTGTTCCTCTGGGTGTTCGGCGACAACATCGAGGATGCCATGGGCCACGGCCGCTTCCTCTGCTTCTACCTGCTGTGCGGGATCGCGGCGGCGCTCGCCTTCATGGTGCCCAACCCGCATTCGCAAGTTCTGCTGCTCGGCGCCTCCGGCGCCATCGCCGGCGTCGTCGCCGCCTATCTGATGCTCCGCCCATGCGCCAAGATCGAGGTGCTGGTCGTCGTCGTGCCGCTGGCGATCGACGCCTATCTGGCGCTCGGCGCCTGGATCGCCATGCAGGTCTGGCACATCCTGACCAACGTGCAGGACGGCACCGCGTGGTGGGCCCACGGCGGCGGGATCCTCGCCGGCGGACTGCTGGTCACCGTGATGCGGCGCCCGGACGTGCGGCTGTTCCAGTGCGTGCACCCGGTGAAGGTGATCCGCCAGATCGCCGGAAGGGGTCGCGGGGAGGTGTGACCCGAGTGCCGTCACCGCACGACCGACAAGCCCCATTCCCATGGCTCTGGCCGGCCGCCGCGGCGCTTGCTATCATCATTTGTAGACAGAAGGCTGACCCATGAGTGATGCGCGGCAGTATGGCGGCAATTTGCCACCCGATGTCGACGAGGACATCCGTCGACGTGTGGCGTCCGGGCAATACGCCTCGCCGGACGAGGTCATCCGGGCCGCCATGAGGGCGCTCGACCGCGACGATCAGGAGAAGGCCCGCAAGCTCGCGAGCTTCGACCAGGCAATCGAGCGGGGTCTTGCCGATGCCGAGGCGGGGAGGGTGCTTCCCCTTGATGAGGCATTTGCGGAAGTGCGCAAGGAACTAGGAATCCCGGGGAAAGTCGCTGGCCGGTGAAGGTCATCCTGACCGAGGCGGCGATGGCCGACCTCGTGGCGATTGGCAGATACATCCAAACCGATAGCCCGGCGCGCGCCATTGCGTTCGTCGCTGAACTCGAATCCCGCTGTGCGCAACTCGGAACCATGCCGCGGGCATATCCTTTGTTGCAGCGGCACGAAGACAGTGGCGTACGCCGTCGACCGAACCAACATTACCTCATTTTCTACCGCATCGGAGCAGATTCAGTAGAAGTGCTGCACATCCTTCACG
>JBEKZK010000374.1:0-6064 GCA_049509935.1 Xanthobacteraceae bacterium
TTCTCGGCGCCGGCACGGGCCCGGTTGATCGCGGTCGCCCGCGACATGCCGGGAGTCTGCGCCGTATTGGGATCGAGCGCATCGCCGGGCACCACCTTGACGCCGTGCTCCCTCCAGTCGACCGCCGCGTGATCGCCGGCGAAGTGGTGATGATGTCCTGACACTGATGTCGCCCTCACAGCCCGTCGAACAGCGCGGTCGACAGATAGCGCTCCGCGAAGGACGGGATCACCACCACGATGGTCTTGCCCGCCATATCGGGACGCGCGCCGATCTCCATCGCTGCCGCGACCGCCGCGCCGGACGAGATGCCGCCCGGGATGCCCTCGAGCCGCGCCAGCGCGCGAGCGGTCTCGAAGGCGGCCTGGTTGCTCACCGTGACCACCTCGTCGATCACCGAGCGGTCGAGGATGTCCGGAACGAACCCGGCGCCGATGCCCTGGATCTTGTGCGGGCCGGGCTTGCCGCCCGACAGCACCGGGCTGTCCTCCGGCTCGACCGCCACGATGCGCAGCGAGGGTTTGCGCGGCTTGAGCACCTGGCCGACGCCCGTGATGGTGCCGCCGGTGCCGACGCCGGCGACCAGCACGTCGATCGCCCCGTCGGTGTCGCGCCAGATCTCCTCCGCGGTGGTGCGGCGATGGATTTCCGGGTTGGCCGGGTTGGTGAACTGCTGCGGGATGATCGAGTTGGGGGTCTGCGCGCTCAGCTCCTCGGCGCGGGCAACCGCCCCTTTCATGCCTTTGGCGGCCTCGGTGAGCACCAGCTCGGCGCCGAGCAGCGCCAGCATCTTGCGGCGCTCGATCGACATCGATTCCGGCATCACCAGGATCAGCCGATAGCCGCGCGCCGCCGCCACGAAGGCGAGCGCGATGCCGGTATTGCCCGAGGTCGGCTCGATCAGCACGGTGCCGGCTTTGATGCGGCCCTCGGCCTCGAGCGCGTCGATCATCGACACGCCGATGCGGTCCTTGACGCTGCCGATCGGGTTGAAGAACTCGAGCTTGGCCAGGATGTGGGCGCCGATCCCCTTCTGCTGCGGCAGCCGCTGCAGCCGCACCAGGGTGATCGACTCGTAGATGCGCCCGCGGCCGGGCTGGTGATGCTCATCGCGTTCCGGAACAAGCTTGCGAACGGCCATGTGGATGGTCTCCTCGGGTTGATTGCAGTCGATTCTTGTCGCATCCGATGCTCGGCTTATTACAGTTCGGGCACGCCCCAGATGCGGTCGCTCGGCACCTCCAACGGATCCTTATCCGGCGTCGACCGGGCGCCGGACTTCCTCGCTATCGTCAATCGTGACCTCGGCGTTGCGGGCGCGGGGACAGCCTCGGGCCGCACAATGCCACGAACGGGCCGAACGCACCACTCGGGCTCGCCGGATGGCCGGCGACCGCCAAGGTGCTCGGTCGAGTCCGCCCTCGGCCGCCGCAGAACGGCATATTTCTCAGCTACTTCCCTCGGCTTCTGCAACTGCACATATCCTGTGCAGTTGCCGGCCGGCCGTTCAAACGCCTCGATCTGGCGCCCATCCGCCAGAGCCCGATCCCCTGCCGGCACTCCGTCCGGCGAGGCAGCCCGGCGCTGCGTATGCTTCCGCAAGACGCCCAGGGTCTGGCCTGCTTCTTGCTGAAATGCAGCAGCCGTGGGCACAGCAGCCGTGGGCAGCCCCCCACGAGCACTCAGGAGCAACCATGAAGACCTGTCGTTCGGCGTTGGCAGTGGCACTGGCGGGTGCGCTCGCCGGTCCGCCGCCTGCTCTCGCACAGCAGATCCTGCGCATCGCGATGACGGCCTCCGACATCCCGACCACCACCGGCATGCCCAACAACGGCTTCGAGGGCATGCGCTTCCTCGGCTATCCGATCTTCGAGGGGCTGGTACTGTGGGACCTGACCCGAGCCGACCGGTTGGCGCCCTTGCGGCCCGGCCTCGCCGAAAGCTACGAGCAGGCGCCCGACGACAAGAGGACCTGGATCTTCCACCTCCGCCGTGGCGTCAAATTCCACGACGGCACCGACTTCGACGCCGACGCGGTCATCTGGAATTTCGACCGCTACTTCAAGAGCGACAGCCCGCAATTCGAGCCGCCGGCCTCCGGGATCTCGCGCGCCCGCGTGCCGGTGATGGGAACCTACCACAAGGTCGACGACCATACGGTGGCGATCGCCACCCGGCAGCCGGCATCCTACTTCCCCTACATGGCGGTCTATCTCCTGATGACGTCTCCCGCCTCGTTCGAGAAGGCCGGGCACGATTGGGGCAAGGTCGCGACCTTGCCGGCGGCCGGGACCGGACCGTTCCGCATCACCAAGGTGGTGCCGCGACAGGCCGTAGAGCTTGCCCGCAACGATGATTACTGGGATCCGGCGCGCCGGGCAAAGGTCGAGCAGATACGGCTGATGCCGATCCCGGAAGCGAACGCCCGGCTGGCGGCTCTGCGCTCCGGACAGGTCGACTGGATCGAGGTGCCGCCGCCCGACGGCATCGCCTCCCTCGAGAGCGCCGGGTTCGTCATCGTGACGAACTCCTATCCGCACGTGTGGCCGTGGCTGTTCAACATCGGGGCGACCAACAGTCCGGTGAAGGACGTGCGCGTACGCCAGGCGCTCAACTACTGCATCGACCGGGCGGGGCTCGTTTCCCTGCTCAACGGCACCGCCGAGCCGTCGGTCGGCTGGCTCAAGCCCACCGATGCGGGTTTCGGCAGGCCGGCCAACGCCTACGGTTTCGATCCCGTGAAAGGCAGGACGCTGCTGGCGGAAGCCGGCTTCGGTCCGCAGAAGCCGCTCGCCTTCAAGGTGATGATCTCGACCTCCGGATCCGGCCAGATGCTGCCGCTGCCGATGAACGAGTTCCTCCAGCAGAACCTGAAGGAGGCTTGCGGCGTGCAGATCGACTACGACGTGGTCGAATGGCAGGTCCTGCTCAACGCCGCGCGGCAGACCCCCGACAGCCCGGCGCTGCACGGCACCATGGCGCTCAACGTGTCCTCGCCGTCGTCCGATGTCGGGGTGATGGCGCGCTACTTCTCGTCGGCCAATTTCGCGCCGAACGGGTTCAATTTCGAGCAATGGAAGGACGATCGGTTCGACGCCGCGCTGGCGACGCTCGCCGAGGCGACCGATGCCGCCACCATCGAAGCCTCGCTCCGGGCGGCCCACGAGCGGCTGGTTGACAACCCGCCGTGGCTCTTCATCGTGCACGACCTCAACCCGCGCGCCATGAGCAGGAGCGTTCAGGGATTCGTGTCGGCGCAGTCGTGGTTCGTCGATCTCACGCTGGTGAGCCTGCACTGAGCGTCCCGACGGCCACGCGGCAAGAATTACGGCCCGGCCTTGGCGTCGATGTCGACGAGCTCCATCAGGGCGTCCGGCGACCGGACTTCGCCGAGCTCGCCGAGCTTGACCGGGCGCCTGGCGTCGAGGGTCACCGTCACGCTCTTGGGATCGGAGATGAACGCGGCGACCGCATCATTGAGCTTTCGCATCGCCGGTCCGCCGCTCGGGTCCATCGCCAGAGCCTCGATGGCGCCGGTCCATTTCAACCTGATCTGTTGCGGGCTCTTGTGCTCCTGCGCGGCTGCCACGGCGAGCGCCTGCTCGAAGTAGCCCGAATTGGTGATCCGGATCGCCAGATGCGACAACTCGCTGTCCGCCAGTGCCCGCATCGCCGCATCTCCGTCGCTCGACAGGGTCGCGGTATCGATGCCGCCGAGGGTCGCGTCGATCTTGATCGAGCCGACCTTCGCCACGCTGATCGTGAGGTCCTCGAGCACGTAGGTCCTGGCCTGCGCGTCGTATCGACCGCTGAACGTCGACTCGACATCGACCCTGTCGTACCCATAGAGCGTCAGCGACCGGGCGGCCCGGGATGCCGTCGGCGGTTCGATCGACATGCCCTTCATGGTCGCCATCGACCTGTCGACCGAACCATCGCGGGCATTGCTCACTTCGAACGAGGCAAGCTTGATCAGATAGGAATTACCTCCCGGAGCGTCCGCCGGCACCTCGCTGTCGGGCGCCGCGATCTCGATGTCGGAGACCGCGATCCGTGTCGCGTCCACGTGGCCGGTCGGCCGATGTCCCCCGGCGAGGCCGGAGAGCATCGGCCCGATGTCGGCTTTCTCGACCGCAATGGCGCCGACCTTCACGGTCGTGGTCCCGCCGCCGGCGACCTCGGCTCTACCATCCAGCCCGCCGACCGACAGGCGGTCGACCTTGCCGTTCCTCACGCCGCTCGCCCGGACATCGTGAAGCGTGTAGGTCTGGTTCCCGGCGGCGACGGCGATTTCTCCGATGGTGACCGCCGCGGCATCGAGCTTGGCCAGCAGCGCGTCCGCCTCATCCACCGTGCCAGGGGAAAACATTCGGGCGACCTCGGCCTCGGTCAGATTGGTGTCGGTGAGCTCGATCGTCCGAAGGTCGACGGTCCCGTGATCCTTGATCGCATAGCTGACGGCATCGAGCTTGACTGTCGCGGCCGCGACTGCGCCGGGAAAAAGGGCCGCCCACAGGAAGCTGAGCAGGATCGGCCAGGTCGGGACGTGCGATGCGGTGCGTGCCATCATCAAAGCTCCTCCGGCGCCATAGCGGCGAAAAACATGACCACGTCACGGCGCGATGCAGACCGGCCGAGCCGCGAGCGCCACAAAACGCATGGCCGACGCGCGCGCAGCACGAGCTGAGCGGCGTCCGACCGTGCTCTCATGTCAGCAGATAGCACACTCCGGGCACCGGTTGGGCCGCATCCGATTCGCTCTCCCTGGATGCGGAGCCGCCGGACTTGCGGAGCCGGTGGCGGAGAGAGGCGGATGGGCGCCGATACGACCGGTATCGCTTGCCGCCGAATCCTCGGATCAGCCGGGATGCGCGGTGTCCTCGCCGCCGCCGGTGTGCTCCGCGCCCGGTGGCTGGCCGCTGAAGGTTTCGTCCGCGGGCGGCTGCGCATGGGTGACGGCGCTTTCGCCAGCGGCCGGCGGTGCGGCCGGTCCGACCGCCCCGCCATTGGCGACGGCTCCGTCGTGGCTTGCGGCGCAGTCGGCCGGCGTCGTCCCATCGGACGGCCCGCCCGCGGCGGCCGCATCGCTCGACGGAACCGCGTCGGAAAAACCGGCAGTTGCGGAGAGAGCCTCGATCGCCACGTCCACGGAGGGCCCGCCCCCCTGCTCTTCGACCGCGGCCGGCGGCGCTTCAACGCTGCCGCCGTCGAGCGCGGTCGCCGGCTCGCCGGCCGGCAACCCGATGGGTGTGTCAACCGGCTTGGGCGCCGCCGCGCTCGGCTCGACCTCATGGGCGACGGCCGGTTGGTCATTCGCCGGGATTTCGCCGTCTGCCGGATCCTCGGGCGAAGCCGGCGCCAGTGGGGCCTCGCTCGCCGGCACGACCGCCGGCTCGCCCTCGGCGACGGACTGCTCCCCGACGACAAAGGCCTCGTTGTCGGGCACGCTCTGCAACGTTTCGGCAACGGCCGGTTCCGGCTCGACCGGAACCATCGCATGGGGAGCCTCGTCACCCGCCGGCTCCGCGTCCGCCGCGATCGGCTCAACCGCGGCGATGACGAAAGTTGCGCCGTCCGCCGTGCCCAGCACTGCCTCGCCAACCGCGGCCCCTTGCTCGGCCGCCGTCACGTGGTGCTCCTCATTGCTCGCCGCGGCGTCGGCCCGACCGTCCGCCGCAGCCGACTCCTCCACGACGACGATGGTGACATCGCCATCCGCCATGCCCTCCGCAGCTTCGGCCATCGCCGCATCCTGCTCGGCCGACAATGCCACGTGATGACCCGCATCGCCCGCCGCCGCGGCGGCCTGCCCGTCGGCGGCGCCCGGCTCCTCCACGACGACGATGGTGGTGACATCGCCATCCGCCATGCCCTCCACCGCTTCGGCTATTGCCGCCTCCTGCTCGGCCGACAACGCCAGGTGATGACCCGCATCCGTCGCCGCGTCGGCCTGCCCCTCGGCAGCGCGCTCCTCCACGACGACGATGGTGATATCGCCATCCTCCATGCCCTCCACCGCTTCGGCTATCGCCGCCTCCTGCTCGGCCGACAACGCGGGGTGACT
>JBEKZK010000375.1:0-5135 GCA_049509935.1 Xanthobacteraceae bacterium
AGGGCATCGGGGTTTCCCCGGCACGCCAGGCTTGCCGGCTCGGCCGCGACCGTGCGGCCGGCTGTGGCGCCCGTGGACGGGGCGGCCACCGCGACGGAGGCCGCAGGAGGCGCGTTGAGTTGGGCGGTCGGTGGTGCCGGGCGCTGCGCGGTCGATCCGGTCACCAGGTCCGCATCGGCGGCTTTCGGCGCACCGGAGGCCGTTGCCGGCACCGGAGCCCGTCCCACCCGTCCGACCATGTAGGCCCCTGCGCCCACCGCCACCATCGCGGCACCTGCGGCCGCCAACACCGTAATTCGACGCATGACTTACATTTCCCCGATACGCGGACGCAACCGTTCGCAGCGACATGAACGACCTACGATCGTGCGAAAGTGCTTAACGTTCGATTACCGCGGCCGGTCGAATCGCGCGCAACGCTCGCGCGCCGGCCCTGCCCCGCTTGTTGCGCCGCGGCCCGTCCTGTGATGGGTGTGACGGCGCAGACGCCGAGATGAATGTTCCCGGGAGGAGCCGACGATGACGGATCGCTACCAGAAATACTCGAAGCTGCAGATCGACGCTCCGGCCGAGCGGGTCCTGAGGCTCACCTTCAATCGGCCCGAGACCTACAATTCGGTCGACGCCGAGACCCACACCCAGCTCACCCACATCTGGCGCGACATCGATGCCGACCCGAATATCAGCGCCGTGATCGTCACCGGGGCCGGCAAGGCGTTCTCGGCGGGCGGCGACTTCGAGCTGATCCGCGAGGTCATCGCCGACCCGCTGACCCGGATGGCGACCTGGAAGGAGGCCAAGGACCTCGTCTACAACGTCATCAACTGCAACAAGCCGATCGTGTCGGCGATCAACGGCGTCGCAGTCGGCGCCGGGCTCGTGGTCGGCATCCTGGCCGATGTGTCGATCGCCGGCAGATCGGCGCGCATCGTCGACGGGCATACGCGGCTGGGCGTGGCGGCGGGGGATGTCGCCTGCATCATCTGGCCGCTGCTGTGCGGTCTCGCCAAGGCCAAATACTACCTGCTGACCTGCCGCCCGATCTCGGGCGAGGAGGCCGAGCGCATCGGCCTCGTCTCGTTGTGCGTCGACGACGACGCGCTGCAGCGCACCGCGCTCGAGCTCGCGACCGAGCTCGCCAACGGCGCCCCGAGCGCGATCCGCTGGACCAAATACGCCCTCAACAACTGGCTGCGCATGGCGGGCCCGATATTCGACACCTCGACGGCGCTGGAGCTGCTCGGCTTCGCCGGCACCGAGGCGCGCGAGGGGCTCGCCTCGCACCTCGAGAAGCGCAAGCCCAACTTCTCGCCGGAATGCCCGGTTTGACGGCGCGGCGGACGGCGCTCGCCGGTTGTGCAAGCCGCGCCGGGTGCGGTAGAGTCGATGTCTGTCGCATGTCCTTTCGCAACCTCGGTGCCCGGGCGGCATTGGTCCAGGAGTCCTGATCGTGGTCGAGGCGCTCGCGCGGATCGCCTCTCTGTTGCTCGTCCTCACGTCATCCAATGTGACCTGCGCCATGGCAGACGATTCGGTGTCCAACGTCGCAAGGATTCTGGCGCCGACCGGCAGGCTGCGTGCGGCGATCAACTTCGGCAACATCGTGCTGGCGCAGCGCGATCCGGCGACCGGCGAGCCGCGCGGCATCTCGGCCGAGCTCGCGCGCGGGCTGGCGCAGCGCCTCGGTGTCGCCGTCGAGTTCGTCACCTTCGATGCCGCCGGCAAGGTGACCGACGCGGCCCGGCAGGGGGTCTGGGACATCGCGTTCCTGGCAATCGATCCGGTGCGCGGCGCCGACATCGACTTCACCGCCCCCTACGTGCTGATCGAGGGCACCTATCTGGTGCCCACGGGCTCCTCGCTGCAGACCATCGCGGACGTCGATCGCGACGGCGTGCGCATCGCGGTGGGCCGCGGCAGCGCCTATGACCTCCATCTCACCCGCGCGCTGAAGCACGCCATGCTGATCCGCGCCGAGGGGCCGGCGGCATCGATCAGGATGTTCGTCGCCGACCGGCTCGATGCGGTCGCCGGCGTCAGGCAGCCGCTCGTCGCGTATGCCGCTACCGATCCCGGCGTGAGAATCATCCCGGGCCGCTTCATGTCGATCGAGCAGGCGATGGCGATGCCCAAGGGGCGCGACGGCGCCGTGCGCTACCTCGATGCATACGTCGAGGAGATGAAGGCCTCGGGCTTCGTCGCCGAGGTGCTCGCGGCCACCGGCCAGGGCGATGCCGCAGTCGCGCCGCCGGCGAAGTGAGCCAGGCCCGGACGGTCGACAGGCCATGCATCCCGCGCTCCACGTCGTCTACCGGGTCCGGTCCGATGCGCGTTCGATCGCGGATCGCGCCCGCGCCATCGCGGTCGAGCAGAGCGTCGAGATGCCGGTCGCGGCGATCGTCGACGCCCGCGTGCTCGCCGACATCGTCGGCCGGGTCGAAGGCATCGACGAGCTCGGCTCCGGCTCGTTCGAGGTGCGCGTCGCGCTCGCCGCCGAGACCGCCGGGGACGACCCCGGGCAGCTCATCAACATGCTGTTCGGCAACAGCTCGCTGCACGACGACGTGGTGCTCCACGACGTCGAGCTGCCGGCCGGGCTGGTGGCGACATTCGCCGGGCCGCGGCACGGCCTCGACGGTCTGCGGCGGCGGGTCGGCGCCGGGCGCCGGGCGCTGACCTGCTCGGCGCTGAAGCCGCAAGGGCTGCCGGCGAGCGAGCTTGCCGAGCTCGCCGCCCGGTTTTCCCGCGGCGGCGTCGACTACATCAAGGACGATCACGGCCTGGCCGACCAGGGCTACTCGCGGTTCGCCGCACGCGTGCAAGCGGTTGCGGCCGCACTGCGCCGGATCGAGGACCGGACCGGTCGGACCGCCCGCTACGTGCCGAGCGTCTCGGGTGATCTCGACGATCTGCGCCGGCAGGTCGCCGTCGCGACCGACGCCGGCATCGATGCCGTCCTGATCGCACCGATGATCGCCGGCCTGTCGAACGTGTGGCGGCTGGTGCGCGAGAATCCCGACGTTGCCTTCATCGCCCATCCGACCATGGCGGGGGCGGCCCGCATCGCCCCCCACCTGCTGTTCGGCAAGCTCTTTCGCCTGATCGGCGCCGACGGCCTGGTGTTTCCCAACCACGGCGGGCGGTTCGGCTATTCGCCCGAGACGTGCCGGCTGATCGCCCGGACCGCGCTCGGCGAATGGCAGGGACTGCGGCAAAGCGCGCCGGTCCCGGCCGGCGGCATGACGCGCGATCGGGTGTCCGAGATGCTTGATTTCTACGGCGCGGATGTGATGTTGCTGATCGGCGGCGCGCTGCTGTCGGCCGGTGACGGGCTCGTCGAGGCGACTGCGGCGTTCGTCGCCGAGGTGAAAGGCCATGCCAATGGATGACATGCTTGCTCCGGCATCGACCGTCCGCCGCCACGCTGCGGATGGCCGTGGCTGGGACCAGGTGGAGCGCCGGCCCTACAAGGAGGACGAGCGCGGGCTGTTCCGTTCGGTCACCCGGCAGGTCCTGTTCTCCGACCCGAAGCTTGCCGGCGAATTGCGCTACTTCGAGGTGGCGTCCGGCGGCTTCACCTCGCTCGAGCGCCATGCCCACATGCATGCCGTGATGGTCCTCAACGGCCGCGGCCGTTGTCTGGTCGGCCGCGCGGTCGCCGCCATCGAGCCGACCGATCTGGTCACCGTGCCGCCGTGGACCTGGCACCAGTTCCGCGCCGACTGCGGCGTGCCGCTCGGCTTTTTGTGCCTGGTCGATGCCGAACGCGATCGGCCGCAACTGCCGACCGGGCCGGAGCTGGCGGCGCTGCGGACGGATCCGGCGATCGCCGCATTTCTGTGCGGCGATTCCGACCCGGCGTAAGGCTCGACCATCGGGAACTCTTTGGGTTCGCCGGCGTTTCGATCGGTCGCCGGGATCGGGGGGATGACGTCAACCACCATGCTGATGCGACCCAGGCCGTGGGTGTCGGGACTGAGCATCCGCGGCCGGATGATCGTGGTCGTGCTCGCCGTCGCCGTTCCGATGGTGCTGCTGTCAGCCGTCATGGTCGGACGCCTCGCCGAATCCGAGCGGCAGTCCCGCAGGGACGCACTGATCTACTCGGCCCGATCGATCGCCACCTCGGTGGATGCCCAGATCGAACGCTTTCGCTCGATCGCGATGGTCCTGGCGCTCTCTCCCTCGCTCCTCCACGACGACCTCGCGGCGTTCCGCCGTGAGGCCGAGCAGATGCTCCCAACCTTGTCGGGAGCCTGGCTCATCGTCGCGGATCCGGTCGGGCAGCAGCTGATCAATCTTCGTCTGCCCGCCGATGCACCGCTTCCGCCCCGCAGCGCCAGGGCGATGGAGGTCCAGGACCGGGCGTTCAAGACCGGGCAGATCCAGGTATCCGACGTCTTCATCGGCGCCGCGTCGCGGACCCTGAACGTCTCCGTCGAGGTCCCGATATTCCGCGACGGCGCGCCGCACTATCTGCTTGCCGTCATCATGGAGGCGAAGCTCTTCCTCGAAGGCCTCAATGTGGGTCAGCTCCCCGAGGGCTGGCTCAACGGCATCGCGGATCGCCGCGGCAACTATGTGGCGCGCTCGACCGCAGACGACCTGCTGGCCGGCACCGCGGCCTCGCCGGGCTGGCGCGATACGATGGGACAGGACGGCGTATTCGATTTCCGCTCGCGCGAGGGCGACCTGGTGACCAACGCGAACGCCATGTCCCGCGCGACCGGCTGGACGGTCGGAGTCGCCGCCCGCAAGGACGCGTTCGAGGCTCCGATCGTGCGCTCGATCATGATCGTCGGCATCGGCACCGCCTGCGTCACCCTGCTCAGCGTGCTGCTCGCCGGATGGGCGGCGCGCAGCATCATCAGGCCGCTGGCGACGCTGGAGCGCGGCGCGCAGGCGTTGCAGACCCGCAAGCTGGTCGCCGTGACCCAGACCGGAGTTCCCGAGGTCGATCGCGCGCTCGACGCCTTCGTGGCGTCGTCGGAGGCGATGGTGCAGCACGAGGGTCAGCGCGACCTGTTCATCGCCGAGCTCTCGCACCGGACCAAGAATTTGATGGCCATCATCCTCTCGATGATGCGCCAGACCAGCCGGCGGAGCGTCGACTACGCAGATTTCGAGCGACGCTT
>JBEKZK010000376.1:0-5128 GCA_049509935.1 Xanthobacteraceae bacterium
TCGCCGCCGCCTGCGCGGCACACCAGCTTCATCTGGTCATCGACATCGTGCTCGACCGCGCCGACGCCGGAGGTCGGCTCGCCACGGATCACCCGGGCCTCTTCGCGGCACGCGAGCATCGGTGTGTCATCGACCCGAGAGCTGCCGCGCCGCAATTCGACGCCGCCTACGCCAGGCTCGATCGGCCCGAGGCGGCAGAGCAGATCGTCGAATTGTGGGCCGACCGCCTGCGCCGCCTGCTCGAGGCCGGAGCGAGCGGATTTCGATTTCTCGAGCCGCAGAGCCTGCCTGCCGGACCGTGGTCCAGGCTGCATGCCGCATTGCGCGTCACCAAGGCAGATGTGTTGTCGCTCGCCTGGACCCCCGGCGCGAGCTGGCCGCAGATCACGAAGCTTCGCGGTGCCGGCTTCGACGCGGTCTGCTCCTCGCTCGCCTGGTGGGACCGCCGCGCCAGCTGGTTCGCCGAGGAGCTCGAGATCCTGCGCGGTGTCGCGCCCGTCATCGCCTGCCCGGAGGCGCCGTTCGGACCGCGGCTCGCCGCAAGAATCGGCAGCGAGCGCGTGGTGACGACCGCCTATCGCCAGGCCCTGCGGATCGCGGCGGCGACCGGAGCGGGTCTGCTGATCCCGATGGGCTTCGAATTCGCCTCGCGCAAGCAAATGGACGCACGCTGGTCCACACCTGAGGATTTCGCCGATGCGCGCGATCTCGGCTGCGACCTGTCCGCGGACATTCGCTCCGCCAACGCCCTGCTGGATCGGGTCGCCGACATGGGAATCGCGGGGGAAGCACGCGGATTGACAGATCCCGACGACTCGGTGACTGCGCTGGTGCGTTTCGAGGCAACCGATGCGCGCATAAGCGCGAGCGCCGTGGTCGTGCTCATCAACCCCGATCTGGCGGAGCCGAAGACGGCCGGCATCGCGCTCGACCCGGTTGCGCCCGCTGCCGGCGCGCCCCTGGGACATCCGGTGCCGGTCGACGGGCCCGACGACCTGTCCGCGCCGCTGGCTCCCGGCGAGGTCCGTCTGGTCCAGGTCGAACGCCTGCGCGACGTGGCACCGCGCGGACGCCGCGAAGGCCGGCAGCTTGCCGCTGCCGGCCGGGCGCCGCGGATCGTCATCGATCGGATATCGCCGGCGGTGGACGGCGGCCGGTTCCCGACCAAACGTCTCGCCGGCGAGCGGGTCACCGTCGAGGCGGACATCCTTGTCGACGGTCACGGCGTGATCGCCGCCGAGCTCCTGTGGCGGGCAGCCGACGACAGGGACTGGCGGCGGGTGCCCATGCGGTTGCGCAACAATGATCGCTGGTTCGCCACCTTCGCGGCGGACCGGGTCGGACGCCACCACCTCACCATCGAAGCGTGGCTGGACGAATTCGCGAGCCTGTGCCGCGACATCGACATCAAACGGCAGGCCGCGGCCGATCCCGCGCTGGAGGTCGCGGAGGCGCGCCGGCTCGTTGCGGCGGCCGCCGGCGCGAACCCAACGAGCGCCACGCTGGCGGAGCTGTCGAAACGCCTCGAGTCCCTGGCGGACGCGGGTGCCGCCGATCTCCTCCTCGCGGAGCCGACGCGCGACGCGATGGCGGCTGCGGCCGACCGGCCATTCCTGGTGCGTCACGCCCCGGTCATTGCGCTCGAGGCCGAGCGGCCGCAGGCCGGTTTCGCCGCCTGGTACGAGCTGTTCCCGCGCTCGGCCGCGCGCACCGCCCGGCGCCATGGCACCTTCGACGACGTCATCGCCCGCCTCCCGGCGATCCGCGCCATGGGGTTCGACGTCCTCTATCTCGCTCCCATCCATCCGATCGGGCGGACCAACCGCAAGGGCCGCAACAACAGCCTGACAGCGGAGCCGGGCGATCCCGGAAGCCCCTACGCGATCGGTGGCGACGACGGCGGGCACGACGCGGTCCACCCGGAGCTCGGCACGCTCGACGATTTTCGCCGGCTGATCGCCGCGGCGGCCGATGCCGGACTCGAGATCGCCCTCGACTTCGCGATCCAGTGCTCGCCCGATCATCCGTGGCTGCGCCGGCACCCGGACTGGTTCCGCTGGCGACCCGACGGCTCGATCCAATTCGCCGAGAACCCGCCGAAGAAATACGAGGACATCGTCAACGTCGAATTCTATGCCGACGACGCCGCCAACGCCGAGCTGTGGACGGCGCTGCGCGATGTCGTGGTGTTCTGGATCGAGCAGGGCATCCGCATCTTCCGCGTCGACAATCCCCACACCAAGCCGCTGCCGTTCTGGGAATGGCTGATCGCCGACGTGCGCGCCCGGCATCCCGACGTCATTCTCCTGTCGGAGGCATTCACCCGCCCGAAGATGATGTATCGGCTGGCCAAGATCGGGTTCTCCCAGTCCTACACGTACTTCACCTGGCGCAACACCAAGCAGGAGCTGACCGACTATCTGACCGAGCTCACCACCACGGCGGCCGCCGACTATTTCCGACCGCACTTCTTCGTCAACACGCCCGACATCAATCCATGGGTCCTGCAGCAGGCCGGACGTCCGGGGTTCCTCGTTCGTGCCGTCCTCGCCGCCACCCTGTCGGGGCTGTGGGGCATGTATTCGGGCTTCGAGCTGTGCGAGGCGGCGGCGCTGCCGGGGCGCGAGGAATATCTCGACTCGGAGAAATACCAGCTCCGGGTCCGTGACGACCGCGCTCCCGGCGACATCGTCGACGAGATCACCCGGCTCAATCGCATTCGCAAGGCGCATCCTGCCCTGCACAGCCATCTCGGAGTGAAATTCTACAACGCCTACAACGATCAGATCATCCTCTACGGCAAGATGCACCGGATCCACGGCGCCATGGTGCTGGTCGCGGTCAATCTCGATCCGCACCACCCGCAGGAGGCGACGTTCGAGCTGCCGCTGTGGGAATGGGGCCTGCCGGACCACGGGTCGCTGTCGGCGGTCGACCTGATGCGCGATCACCGCTTCGTGTGGACCGGCAAGCTGCAGCGCGTGCGCCTCGACCCGGCCGATCTTCCGTTCGCGATCTGGCGCGTCGCTGCGCTCGCGGGATCGCGCCGATGAACCTCCAGCACGCCGATATCCGGGCGGCCGGCGATGCCCTGTGGTACAAGGACGCCGTCATCTATCAGCTGCACGTCAAATCCTTCTTCGATTCGAACAATGACGGCATCGGTGATTTTCCCGGCCTGATCTCCAAGCTGGACTATATCGCCGACCTCGGCGCTACCGCCATCTGGCTGCTGCCGTTCTATCCGTCGCCGCTTCTCGACGACGGCTACGACATCAGCGAGTATCGCGGGGTCCATCCGGACTACGGCACCATCGCCGACGTGCGCCGGTTCATCCACGCCGCCCATGCACGTGGCGTGCGCGTCATCACCGAGCTCGTCATCAATCATACCTCCGATCAGCATCCCTGGTTCCAGCGGGCGAGGCGCGCCCGGCCCGGATCGTCGGCGCGCGACTTCTACGTCTGGTCCGATACCGACGAGAAGTACGCGGGCACCCGGATCATCTTCCTCGACAGCGAGCGCTCGAACTGGACCTGGGATCCGGTCGCCGGCGCGTTCTACTGGCACCGCTTCTACGCGCATCAGCCGGATCTGAATTTCGACAATCCGCGGGTGCTCAAGGCCATGCTCGCGGCGATGCGCTTCTGGCTCGACCTCGGCGTCGACGGGCTGCGTCTCGACGCCGTCCCCTATCTGATCGAGCGCGAGAGCACCACCAACGAGAACCTGCCGCAGACGCACGCCATCCTCAAGCACATCCGCGCCGAGCTCGATGCCGCGTTCTCCGGCCGCATGCTGCTCGCCGAGGCCAATCAATGGCCCGAATACACCAAGGACTATTTCGGCGACGGCGACGAATGCCACATGGCGTTCCACTTCCCGCTGATGCCACGGATGTACATGGCGATCGGCCGCGAGGATCGCTTTCCCATCACCGACATCATGCGCCAGACCCCGCCGATCCCGGACACCTGCCAGTGGGCGATCTTCCTGCGCAACCACGACGAGCTGACGCTGGAAATGGTGACCGATTTCGAGCGCGATTATCTCTGGGAAACCTACGCCGCCGACCGGCGCGCGCGGCTCAACCTCGGCATCCGCCGCCGGCTGACCCCGCTGCTCGAGCGCGACCGCCGCCGCGTGGAGCTGATGAACTGCCTGCTGCTGTCGATGCCGGGCACGCCGGTCATCTACTACGGCGACGAAATCGGCATGGGCGACAACATCCATCTCGGTGACCGCGACGGCGTGCGCACGCCCATGCAATGGGCGCCCGACCGCAACGGCGGATTTTCCCGCGCCGATCCGGCCGCACTGGTGCTGCCCGCCGTGATGGATCCGCTCTACGGCTTCGAGTCGACCAATGTCGAGGCGCAGAGCCGGGACCCGCATTCGCTGCTCAACTGGATGCGGCGCATGCTGAGCGTGCGCCGGCAGCATCAGGCGTTCGGTCGGGGCTCGTTGCGCTTTCTCTATCCGAAGAACCGGAAGATCCTGGCCTACCTGCGCGAGTGGGACGGTGAAACGATGCTGTGCGTCGCCAACGTGGCGCGCAGCCCGCAGGCGGTCGAGCTCGATCTGTCGGAATTCGCCGGTCGGGTCCCGATCGAGCTCAACAACGGCTCGCTGTTTCCTCCGATCGGCCAGCTCACCTACCTGCTGACCCTGGCACCCTACGGCTTCTACTGGTTCGTGCTCGCCACCAAGGGAGACTGGCCGTCGTGGCATACGCCGGCACCGGAACCCATGCCCGAATATCACACCATCGTCCTGCGCAGCGACCTCGCCGCGACGCTTCTCGGATCGGCGCGCAACCTGCTGGAGCACGAGATCCTGCCGCCTTATCTGGCCAAGCGGCGATGGTTCGCGGCCAAGCACGAGGCCATCGAGGCGACGCGCCTCGCCGCCATGACGCGATTGCCCGGCGCCCATCGCGAGATCTTCGTCTGCGAGATCGAGAGCCGGACGGCCTCGGGCACGGCGCGCTGGCTGCTGCCGCTCGGCGTCGTGTGGGAGGGCGAGCCGACGACCGCCCTGCCCAACCAGTTGGCGCTGGCGCACGTCCGCCGCGAGCGAGAGGTCGGTCTCCTCACCGATGCGTTCGCGTTGCCGGCATTCGTCCAT
>JBEKZK010000377.1:0-5125 GCA_049509935.1 Xanthobacteraceae bacterium
GCCGCGTCCCCCGCCCGCCCCTAGTGCGGCGGATTTGAAGTTCCTATCAGATGTGCGGCACGCTCGTCATAGGAACGGCAAATCCTAAAAGCCGCACTAGAATCATAGACTTGCTAGTGCACCTTTGGATTCCGAAGTTCGCACCAGAGGATGTCGCCAAGTGATGCGAACTTCGGAATCGGTGCACTACGGCGCTTCCCGTTTATAGTGACCCACTCGTTGCGGCGCCTCGACCCGGGAAGCGCCGTAGATTGCCATGTTGGCGCATGTCCTTGATCGGCGAACCGGGTCCACTTCGCCGGGACATGCACTAGCCATCAAATTTCCGCAGTGCAGCGCCCATAATCCGCGGGCAATAATTGTTCAGGTTGCAAAATTTTCGATTTCAGGCGATCGTTCATGCTCTGGCCCGCGCTCGCGGGGGGCACCCGGTCAGCCCAAATTGCCCACCGGCATCACAATGGAGTGGTGCGGGAGGCCCCTGGCAACGCGGAAGCTCATCGTGAACCGGACTACTCCCGAGACGGTTGGGCGATCGCAGAGGACGCCGGCGAGATCGCTGGTTACCGGGGGCAGCGGATTCATTGGCCGCCAACTCGTTTCGGCGCTGCTGTGCCGCGGCGACCTCGTTCGTGTGCTCGATAGCACGCCGCCGTTCGAGCCGTCGCCAGGGGTCGACTTCGTACAGAGTTCGATCCTGGATGGCGCGGCGGTCGGTCGGGCGCTGGACGGAATCGATTGCGTATTCCATCTCGCGGCGATCCCCCATCTGTGGACGCCCGACGTCAACGACTTCGATGCGGTCAATCGGCGCGGTACCGAAGCGCTGCTGGCGGCGGCCGCCGCCGCGCAGGTGCGGCGCTTCGTGCACTGCTCGACGGAAGCCGTCCTGATGCTGCCGCGGGTCACCCCGGTGATCGACGAGGTGGCGCCTTCATCACTCGACGACATGGCGGGGCCGTACACGCGATCGAAATACCTGGCCGAGCAGGCGGCCATCGCGGCCGCGCGCGCCGGCTTTCCCGTCGTCATCGTCAATCCGACGCTGCCGATCGGCCGCGGCGACCGGCGCCTCACCCCGCCGACCGCCCTGATGGCGCTTTATCTGCTGCGCAGGTCGCGGTTCTTCCTCGACTGCGTGCTGAACCTGGTGGACGTGCGCGATGTCGCCGCCGGCATGCTGCTGGCGGCGGAGCACGGCCGCCCCGGTGAGCGCTACATCCTCGGCGGCGAGAACATGCGGCTGCGCGAGGTCGCCACCCTGCTGGGCCGCTTGAGGGGCCGCGAAACCCGCATGTGGAGCGTGCCCGGCTCATTGGCGCTCGCCTCCGGACACCTCTGCCAATGGACCTCCGACAACATCACGCACCGGATGCCCACCGTGACCGCCGAGGGCGTGCGCCTGGCGCTGCGCTCGGCGCCCATCGACAACGCCAAGGCGCGCCGCGAGCTCGGCTACGCGCCACGACCGGTGCTCGACGCGATCACGAGCGCGGCGTCGTGGATCCTGTCGGCATTGCCGGCGGACAGCTCGCCGCCGGCGGAGCGGAGCGTCGCGCACACGCGGGCGACCGGGCCGTGATCCGGCCGTGATCTAGCCGGCGGCGCGCGCCTTCATGGTATGGCCGAGCAGCGTCTTGCCGAGCGACCAGACCGCTCCCGGCACCCGATGCGCATCGGAGATCACCGCCTCGAACGCGCGTTCGATCCAGTCGCAGTCGGCGTCCGAGATGACCAGCGATGGCAGCAGCTTGACCGTATGGATGCCGTGACCGGCGACCTGGCTGAGGATTCGGTGGTTCTTGAACAGCGGGATGATGATCAGCTGGCAGAACAGCCCGCTGCTCAGAGTTTCGAGGGCGTTCCACGAGGCCTTGAGCCTGAGCGAGCGCGGGGGGCCGAACTCGATGCCGATCATCAGGCCCTTGCCGCGAACCGACTTCACCAGCTCGTGACGGTCCGCCATGCCCTGGAACGAGGAGAGAAGCCGCGCGCCGGTGCGCTCGGCATTTTCGATCAGCCGTTCCGATTGCAGGATGTCGAGCGTCGCCAGACCCGCCGCCATGGCGAGGTCGTTCTTGGCGAACGTCGATCCGTGCACGACCGCACGATCCATCCGATCGAACACCTTGTCGAAGATCCACTTGCGCGTCAGCACGGCGCCCACTGGAACGTGTCCGCCGGACAGCGACTTCGACAGCAGCACCATGTCGGGCTCGACCCCCCAGTGCTCGACCGCGAGAAAACGTCCGGTGCGGCCGAGGCCGGTCTGGATCTCGTCGGCGATGAACAGCGCACCATGGCGCCGGCAGAGCTCGAGCGCCCCCGCGAGATAGCCGTCCTGCGGCATGTTCACACCCTTGCCCTGGATCGGCTCGACGATGAACGCCGCGACCGTCCTCGTCGCCAGCGCCCGCTCGAGCGCGTCGAGATCGTTGAAGGGAACTTGTCGGCAATCAGGCAGCAACGGCTCGAAGCCACGGCGGAAGACGTCGTCGCCCATCAGCGAGAGCGAGCCGTAGGACAGGCCGTGGAAGGCATGGTCGCAATAGAGGATCGTCGACCGACCGGTTGCGGCGCGGGCGAACTTCAGCGCCGCCTCTACGGACTCGGTGCCCGAATTGGTGAAGAAGACCTTCTCGAGATGCGGCACCCGGAGCAGCAGGCGCTCGGCCAGGATTCCGGCGAGCGCCGAGACGTCCATTTGAACGAGGTTCGGCAGATCGCTGTCGAGGACGTTCTTCAGCGCATCACGCACGCCCGGATGGTTGCGTCCGACTGCGAAGACACCCCAGCCGCTCATCAGGTCGAGATAGCGAACGTCGTTGCGATCATACAGATACTGGCCCGAGCCGCTGCGAAACCCGGCGTCGAAGCCGATGGTGCGCAGAACACGGACCATCTGCTCGTTGAGATGGCGCACATGCAACCCGTAGCGCTCCGTCTCGCGTTCGGCGAACAGTGACGCGATATCGAGACTCATGACTTCCTTCCCCCGACGAATGTCGCAGCGGAATACGCGACGTTCGAACCGAACAACGACAAGCCTCATCGGGCCCCGGCAGCCCGGATTGCCCGTCGTGGCGTCGGCCTCTGCCGGCGGCTGCCGACTCGACGGCGTTCGCCCTCAAGATGTAGCTTCCACCCTGCGGGCCGGGAACTTGTCGTTCGACAGCGTCGTCGTCCCCGGCACAGTTGTGCTATCTGGTCCGTCGATGAGTCCCGAGGCGATCGTGGCGTCGGCGACGTTACGGCCTCGCTGGTCCTCCCCGCCCGGCGATGGTTCCGACCACAGGTGTTTGATCAATGACAAGTGGCGACATTGAGGTTTTTTTTGCGCCGCGGCTCGATGCGGTCGCCGCCGACATCGAGGCCGTGCTCGATCGCCTGCTGGCGCCTCTGCCGCTCGAAGGTGAACGGCTTCGCCCGGTGCGGCTGCTCGATTCGATGCGTTACGCCATTCTGGGAGGCGGCAAGAGACTGAGGCCGTTTCTGGTTGTGGAGTCGGCCCGGCTGTTTTCGGTCCCGCGCGAGCAGGCCCTGATGGTGGGGGCGGCGCTGGAATGCGTCCACGGCTATTCGCTGGTGCACGACGACCTGCCGGCGATGGACAATGATGCCCTGCGGCGCGGCCGGCCGACCGTGCACAAGGCATTCGACGAGGCGACCGCCATCCTCGCGGGCGATGGCCTTCTGACGTTTGCGTTCGATCTCCTGGGCCGGCCGGAGACCCATCCGAACCCGGCGGTTCGTGGCGCCCTGGTGGTGGCGCTCGCCCGCGCCTCCGGACTGGGCGGGATGGTCGGCGGCCAGATGCTCGATCTCGCGGCGGAAGGGCGTTTCGGCGGCGCGCGCCAGGCCCTGACCGAGGCCGAAATCGCCACGCTGCAGGCGATGAAAACCGGTGCGTTGCTGCGCTTCGCGTGTATCGCCGGCGCCCTGCTCGGCGAGGCGACGCCGAAGAAGCACGCCGCGCTCGACCGCTTCGGCGGTGCGATCGGCCAAGCCTTTCAGATCGCCGATGACCTGCTCGACGTCGAGGGCGATGCGGCGACGCTCGGCAAGGCGACCGGAAAGGATGCGGCCGCCGGAAAGGCGACGCTGGTGGGGGTGCTGGGTCCGGCGGCGGCGCGCGCCCGGCTCGACGCGCTGGTCGGCGAGGCGGAGGCGGCGCTGGCGCCGTTCGGCGCCGATGCCGCCGTGCTCAAGGCGGCGGCCCGGTTCGTGGCCGACCGTCGCGTGTAGGGTGGCGGCGCAGCGCTATTCGGCGGCGGTGCGTCCGGCGCCGCCCTGTCCGTAGCGCTGCTCGATGTAGTTGATCACCATCGTCTTGAAATCGGCGACCAGCGTCGGTCCGCGCAAGGTCGCGGCCTTCTTGCCGTCGACGAAGACCGGAGCGGTCGGCTGCTCGCCGGTGCCGGGCAGCGAGATGCCGATATCGGCGTGCTTCGACTCGCCGGGCCCGTTGACGATGCAGCCCATGACGGCGACGTTGAGCGCCTCGACGCCGGGATAGCGCGTCTTCCACTCGGGCATCGAGTCGCGGATGAACACCTGGATGTCGCGCGCCAGCTCCTGGAACGTCGTCGAGGTCGTGCGCCCGCAGCCCGGGCAGGCTGCCACCAGGGGCACGAAGGTGCGAAAGCCCATGGTCTGCAGCAGCTCCTGCGCGACCTTCACCTCGACCGTCCGGTCGCCGTTGGGCTCCGGCGTCAGCGAGATGCGGATGGTGTCGCCAATGCCCTGCTGCAGCAGCACGCCCATGGCGGCGGACGACGCCACGATCCCCTTGGAGCCCATGCCGGCTTCGGTCAGCCCGAGATGCAGCGCGTAGTCGGACCGCCGCGCGAGCTCCGCATACACGGCGATCAGATCCTGAACGGCGGAGACCTTGGCCGAGAGGATGATCTTCGAGCGCGGCAGGCCGATGTCCTCGGCCCGTGCCGCCGACAGAAGCGCCGACTGCACCATCGCCTCGCGGGTCACCGCGCGGGCGTCGACCGGGCTCGCAGAGCGCGCATTCTCGTCCATCAGCGAGGTCAGCAGCTCCTGGTCGAGGGAGCCCCAGTTGGCGCCGATGCGCACCGGCTTGTTGTGACGGATCGCGGTCTCCACGATGGCGGAG
>JBEKZK010000378.1:0-5124 GCA_049509935.1 Xanthobacteraceae bacterium
GCGCCGAAGCCGGGCGACCGGCGGTTCTCCGATCCCGCCTGGAAGGACAGCGCTTTGTACAGCGGCCTGTTGAAGGCCTATCTCGCCTGGGGCGAAGCGATCAATGCCCTGGTGGAGAAGACGAGCCTCAGCGACATCGACAAGGCACGAGCGCATCTGGTAACGGGAATACTCATCGACGCGGTCGCTCCGACCAATGCCTTGCTGACCAATCCGGCGGCGATGCGCAAATTCGTCGATACCGGCGGTCGGAGCCTCTGGTCCGGGCTACAGAATTACGTTGACGACCTGGTCCGCAACGGCGGCATGCCGACGATGGTCGATCAAGCTGCTTTCAACGTCGGCGAGAATGTTGCGACCACGCCAGGCGCGGTGATCCTCCGCAACGAGCTGCTGGAGCTGATCCGGTACGCGCCGACGACGTCAAAAGTCCGCAGCCGGCCGCTGGTCATTACCCCGCCGCAAATCAACAAGTACTACGCGCTGGACCTCTCCCCCGACAAGAGCATGGTGCGCTTCTTGCTCGACAGCGGCGTCCAGGTCCTCTGCGTAAGCTGGCGCAATCCGACGGCGGACCATCGTCACTGGGGGCTCGAGAGCTACGTCGCCGCGGTCGACGAAGCCGTCGATGTTGCGCGCGACGTGACCGGCAGCGACGATATCTCCATGATGGGATCCTGTTCGGGCGGTATCACGGCTGCCGCCTATTTCGCAACGCTCGGGAGCGCGGCGGAAAGGAAGATAAGGAACATGGTGCTGGCGGTCTGCCTGCTCGACCCGAACACGGCGGCGGAGAGCGCCTTCGGCTGCCTGATGACGCCGGAGACCATGCTTGCAGCCAAGGCGGCATCGCGCCTGCGCGGCATCGTCGATGGCCATGATCTGGCGCGGATGTTTGCCTGGATGCGGCCAAACGATCTGATCTGGAACTACTGGGTCAACAACTACCTGCTCGGCAATAAGCCTCCTGCTTTCGACATCCTGTTCTGGAACGCCGACACGACCCGGCTTCCGGCCGGGCTGCATGGCGACTACCTCGATCTCTATTTCAGCAATCCGTTCGTCAATCCCGGGAAGCTCACGTTGCACGACAAGCCCGTGGATATGCGTGGCATCAAAGTCGACAGCTACGTCATCGCAGGTGTGACCGACCACATTACGCCCTGGAGGGGCGTGCACAAGACGGCGCAGATCATGGGCGACGATACGACCTTCGTGCTGTCGAACAGTGGCCACCTCCAGAGCCTTCTCAATCCGCCGAGCAATCCCAAGGCCTCGTTCATGATCGGGACCGTCAGTCCAGCCGGACCGGACGCATTTTTGACGACGGCCGAGAAGCGAAAGGGAAGCTGGTGGCTGGACTGGCGTGATTGGCTGCACGCGCGATCGGGCGAAGAGGTGAGTGCGCCCACCTCGCTGGGCAGCGATCGCCACTCCGTCATTGCGCCGGCGCCGGGGACCTACGTCTTTGACTGACAATCCAGCCGGTAGAGACCCATCGAGCCGTGAACCCGAGCCGGGCCCGACGGTCGCAGTGTCGGGCGAGATCGAGGTCAGGCAGATCTCGATCGGCGGGCAGTCGCTCCAGGTCGCGATCAGGCATGGTGGGACCAGCGTGCCGGCATTGCTGCTGTTCAACGGCATCGGCGCGAATTGGGAATTGGCTCGGCCATTCCTCGAGGCGCTGAACCATACGACGGCGATCATCTTCGACGCGCCCGGTGTCGGCGGCTCGCCGAGCCCGCTGCTGCCGTACCGCCCGTCGACGCTGGCGCGGCTCGCCGCCGATCTCGTTGCCGAACTGGGCCACGCCGAGATCGACGTCGCCGGCGTATCCTGGGGAGGGGGCATCGCGCAGCAATTCGCCCACCAATATCCGAAGCTATGCCGGCGGCTGGTGCTCGCCGCGACGGCGCCCGGGGCCGCCATGGTGCCGGCAAGCCTTTCCGTGCTGTGGAAGATGGCGACGCCGCGACGCTACATCGACAAGGATTACATGAGCAAGGTCGCGCCGGATATCTATGGCGGCGCTTTCCGCAGGGATCCATCCGCGATTGCCTCGCACGCGGACGCGATGCATGGGGCGCCGAGCCTGGGTTACTTCTACCAATTGCTCGCCATGGCGGGATGGACGAGCCTGCCGTGGCTGTGGTCACTGCCACAGCCGACGCTCGTCCTGATGGGCAGCGACGATCCACTGGTATCTCCCATCAACGGCCAGATCCTGGCACGCCTGATCCCCAACGCGGAGCTCTGCATGATCGATGACGGGCATCTGTTCATGGTGACGCGGCCGGCAGAGACCGCGAGCCTGATCGAGGCCTTTCTGGCTGACGAGACCAAGCGTGTCGAACCGGAAGCAGGCCGGCTTTCGCGACTGTTGAACGGGACGAGGCGTCTCTTTCTGACGCCAAAGGGCGGAGACCAACAGATCTAAGAGCGCATCAGCGGCAAAAGCTCATTGCTCCGAGGGAGGAACCCATGGCGAACCCACAGCGGACACAAGCTGAAAAGACGGACTACGCGCCGCCGCCGATCGATGGCGATTTCTACAGGATTGCCGCCGTGTTGAACGACGGGGAGCGAGCGCTGCTCGCTCGCGTTCGCGAGTTTACCGAGGGCGTGGTTGCGCCGGTGATAGAGGACTACTGGGGTCGCGATGAATTTCCATTCGCGATGATTCCGAAGATGGCCGAGATCGGCATCGGGGGTGTCGGCTACCACGGCTATGGCGCGGCCGGTGGCAGCTGGCTATTGAACGGATTTGTCGCGATGGAGCTGGCCCGGGTCGATGCATCGATTGCAACCTTCTGGGGCGTCCATACCGGGCTATCTGCCGGCTCGATCTATGTGTGCGGCGACGAGGAGCAGAAGCAGCGCTGGCTGCCGCCCATGATGCGCTTCGAGAAGATCGGCTCGTTCGGTTTGACGGAGCCGCTGGTCGGGTCGGCGACATCAGGCGGGATGCTGACCACCTGCCGCCGCGAGGGTAACAGCTGGATCCTCAACGGCCAGAAGAAATGGATCGGCAATTCCACTTTCGCCGACATCAACGTGATCTGGGCGCGTGAGGAAGGCGCGAACCAGGTGAAGGGCTTTGTCGTCGGCAAGGACAATCCCGGCTTCTCCGTCGAGAAGATCAAGACCAAGATGGCGCTGAGGGTGGTGCAGAACGGGCTTATCACCCTGAACAACTGCCGGGTGCCGGAGGCGGATCGTCTGCAGAACGCCAACACGTTCAAGGATACCGCCAAGGTCCTGAGAATGACGCGCACCGGGGTGGCCTGGTTCGCCGTGGGCTGCCAGATGGGCGCCTACGAGCATGCGCTGCGCTATGCGACCGAGCGGACACAGTTCGGCAGACCAATCGGCGGATTCCAACTCGTTCAGGATCTCCTGGTGCGTATGCTCGGCAATGTCACGTCGACCCAGGCGATGATGCTGCGTCTCGCCCAGCTTCAGGACGAAGGCGTGATGCGGGATGAGCACGCATCGCTGGCGAAGGCGTTCTGCACGGTCAAATGCCGCGAGACCGTCGGCTATGCCCGTGAGCTGCTCGGCGGTAACGGCATCCTGCTCGAAAATCACATCGGGCGCTTCGTGGCCGATGCGGAAGCGATCTACTCCTATGAGGGCACCAGAGAGATGAACACGCTGATCGTCGGCAAGTCCATCACCGGACTGAGCGCTTTTGTCTGACGCAAACGCGCCGATGAAGCGGTGAGTGTCGGCGTCATGATGCCTTCCCGCCCGAAGCGAAGACTGCCGACGACACGTCGGAAAGAAACCACTTGCGCATTCGGTTCCATGGTGAGGGATGGTGCTTCGCTTGTGCCACAGGCTCGGTTGCATTCGTCCTCTTGATTCAATTGCGACGGCAATTGCGCGCCGGAACATTCGGCCGGCCGAATCGTTGAAATTCAACGACAAGGATTTTTACGCGCGTCGGGGCAGTCATGGCACCAGCAACTGACCATCGGCTCGAAGAGAGCCCGAGCATCGCCCCCGGCACCCGGGACGAAGCCGAACGCGGGCGGGGTGCGTCCTCACCCTCCGAAATACCGGCGCGCGGGTGGAAGGACATTCTCTGGCGGGTCTACGAGAACCTGTTCGAGCACCGGGTCCTCGCGCTGGCGGCGGCCATGGCGTTCTACGCGCTGCTGGCGATCTTTCCGGCGCTCGGAGCCCTGGTCGCGCTCTACGGGCTGATCGCCGATCCCGCCGCCATCGGTCAGCACGTGCAGGACCTTTCCGGCGTCATTCCCGCGGGCGCCACCGACGTGATCAGGGAGCAGATCCAGCGCGTCGCTGCGCAGGGGGGCCAGACCCTCGGATTTGCATTTCTCCTCGGCCTCGCCGTCTCGATCTGGAGCGCCAATGCCGGCATGAAAGCGCTGTTCGATGCCCTCAACGTCGTCTACGGCGAACGCGAGAAGCGCAGCTTCCTCAAGCTCAACGCCATCTCGCTGGCGTTCACCCTCGGATCGATCGGATTCCTCCAGCTGGCGCTCGGCGCCATCGTGGTGATCCCGGTGCTCCTCGGCTACACTAACCTTGGGCCGACGACCGAGTGGGTGGTCTGGCTCGGCCGCTGGCCCATCATGTTGCTCGTCGTCGGCCTCGCGCTCGTTCTTGTTTATCGCTTCGGCCCCAGCCGGGAGAAGCCGCAATGGCGCTGGATCACTTGGGGCAGTGCGACCGCGGCCGTCGCCTGGCTCGTGCTGTCGGTCGCCTTCTCCTGGTACACGGCGCACTTCGGCAGCTACAACAAGACCTACGGCTCGCTCGGGGCGATCATCGGGTTCATGACGTGGCTCTGGCTCTCGGCGATCATCATTCTCCTCGGGGCCGAGCTCGATGCCGAGATGGAGCACCAGACGGCTCGCGACACGACCACGGGCGCGCCGAAGCCGCTCGGCGCGCGGGGCGCGCACGTCGCCGACACTGTGGGCATGGCGCGTTCCTGATCCGACAAGCCGTGCAGGAAACCGCTGCCCTGCAATCGAACGCGGAGCCAATGTCTCGCGCTGAGCCGGCAGGATCCCGATCCTCGGAAAAAAAGCGATGCGGGTCATGACATCCGTCGAGGACACGCTGCACGGTGCGACCGGGCTCGCGGCGCGA
>JBEKZK010000379.1:0-5115 GCA_049509935.1 Xanthobacteraceae bacterium
ACGATGAACAAGCCGTGGACCACATACGGGAATACGGTCGTCGACCCCTGCAACTTGAATATTCCGCAGGGGCAGACGGTCTCCATTCTGGCGAAGGAGGTCGTGCTCGCCGCCGGCACCATCGGCACGACGCGGGTCCTGCTCGAGACCGCCGGGAACAACCCGGCGATCGCCAACCCGCGGATCGGCAAAGGGCTGATCCTGCACCCGTCGGTCCCGTTGATCGGCGCCTTCGACCGGCAGATCAATCTGCTCCAGGGTCTGGACAGCGCGAGCTTCGTGGACGCATTCGGGGTCACTCCGGGCTTTATCTTCGAAACCCTGACGGGGCTGCCGGCCTACGGCGCCGTGGTGATCCCCGGAAATGGCCGGCAGGTCTACGAGCAGCTGAGCCAATTCAACCAGTCCGCCGGCTTCGGCGTGATGCTGGTCGATACCCCGTCCGACGGCAACTGCATCACGCTCGACGAGCACAGAGAGCCGGTCCTGACCTACGCCTTGAGCCCCGCCGACAAGGCGCGGCTGCGCACCGGAGTGGCGCTGGGAATACGGATGATGTTCCGTGCCGGCGCCCGCAAGGTCATCATCCCGTCGAACGAGAACTTCCTGGGTCTCGACGGCTTCGACCCGATGCGCGGCGTCTACCTCACCGACATCGGTCAGGCCGACCTGGTGGAGAAGAACCTCGACTTCATTGCGAACCGGACCTTCCTCACCGCCGCCCATCTGCAGGCCGCCAACAAGATCGGCCCTTCGCCGGACGTTGCGGTGGTGTCGACCCGGCAGCGGGTGTGGAACGTCGTGACCGGCGGCGAGGTGCCCAACCTCTATGTCATGGACAGCAGCATCTTCCCGACGTCGGTCGGGGCGAACCCCATGCAGTCCATCTATACGTTCGCCAAGATCTTCGTCGACCGCCTGCTCCAGGGCATGGACGACGAGATCGAGGCGCCCAAACGTGTGGTCGCGGGCGAGCGCGCCGGGAAGGCTCGCGAACGGACCACCGCCACGGCGGGAGCGTGACCAGGCCGCGGAGCGTGGCGGCGAGCGTGTCGTGCGAGCCTACGCCGCCCGCACCTTTGCGAGGAACTTGTTCACCTCGACTTTGAGCCTGTTGCCCTCCATCGAGAGTGCCTTGGCCGACGACAGAACCTGGCCGGACGTCGAGCCGGTCTCGCTGGCGCCCCGGTTCACCAGGACGATGTTGGAGGCGACCTGAGTAGCGCCGGCCGCGGCCTGGTGGACATTGCGCGAAATCTCCTGTGTGGCGGCGCCCTGCTCTTCGACCGCAGCGGCGATCGCGGTGGCGATCTCGGAGATGCGGCCGATGGTCGAGCCGATCTCCTTGATCGCCGTCACGGAGACCTGCGTCGCGCCCTGCATGCCGGCGATCTGCGCGCTGATCTCATCGGTCGCCTTGGCAGTCTGGTTCGCGAGATTCTTGACCTCCGAGGCGACCACCGCGAAACCGCGGCCGGCCTCGCCCGCCCGTGCCGCCTCGATGGTGGCATTGAGCGCCAGCAGGTTGGTCTGCTCGGCGACCGCGGTGATCAGCCTCACGACATCACCGATACGACCTGCAGCCTGCGACAATTCGTTGATGCGGGCGTCGGTCTGCTGCGCCTGCTGCACGGCTTCGCTGGCGATCCGACTTGATTCACGAACCTGCCGCCTGATCTCGTCGACCGAAGAGCTCAGCTGTTCGGTCGACGAGGCGACCGACTGCACGTTGGAAGAAGCTTCCTCCGACGCGCTGGCGACCACGGTCGACAGCTCCTGGGTGTGTTCGGCCGCGTGCGTGAGGGTCGTCGCGGCGGCCTCCAGCTCGGTCGAGGCCGAGGCAAGGCTTCCAATCATCTCGCCGATCGCGGCCTCGAAATCGTCGGCGAGCTCGTGCATTTCGGATCTGCGCTGTGCGGCGGCGGTTTCCGCGTCGGCTTGCTTGCGGTCGGTTTCCTTGCGGACCTTTTCGGCGAGCATCGCGCGGATACCGGCGACCCCGCGTGCGACGATGCCGACCTCGTCCCTTCGCTCGGTGCCGGTGATTTCGACGTCCTCGTCGCGTTCCAGCCTTTCGATCAGGAAGGCGAGTTGCTTGATCGGGGTCGTAATTCCAAGAGTGGCAACCAGGAATGACAGTCCGGCGCATATCGCCAGCCCCGCTCCGACGATCGTCCATGTCGTTCTGATGGTGGAATTCGTCTCGGAGGTCAGATCCTCGGACCCCTTTGTGATCTGCCGGTCGAGCTTGTCCCGTACCTTGCCGGTCTGCTGCAGCACTCCGTCGAGAACCGAATCGAGTCGTGCGTGAATGGTCTGGAGTGCCTTGTCGTTGGCATTGGCGAGACCCAGCTCGATCACCGGCTTGGCCGCGGCAGCGAGACTCCTGATCTGCTCCTCTATCGCGGCGATCTCGGCAGCATAGGGCGGCATCTTCTCTCTGATCAACTTCGTCAATCCCAGGGCCTCTCCGATGGCCTGGTCGAACTGCGGCACGAGCTTGTGCATTTCCGTGTCGTCGGTCTCGGCAATGATCCGGTAGCTGAGCATTTGGAAATGAGCGATAGTGCGATTGAGACGCGACGTCGCAGCCCATGCCTGGGCATCCTGGTCGAGAAACCGCGAGTAGCTGTCGTCGATATGCGTCATTCGATTGGTCGCATGCCACGTCGCTCCGAGGTCCACGATGGCGAGCAGGACCAGGACGCTGAGGATCTTCGGCAGGATTTTGAACCGGGCAAGGAGAGACATGGGACCTCGACGTGTTGAACGGGCCTCCATGTATATCGTTCTTAATATTCTATGAGCCGTTAAGACGGCATCGGTTACCTCAGGTCATGGAGCAGTAACCGGACTTGATGGAATATTCCAAGGTCATGAGCTGCCGGCATACGCAGTTTTGCTGCGGGATTGTCCGGATCGGCCGCTGCGGGTCGGGTCGCATATGAGGTGCAGGAGGCCTGCGAATAGACCCGCACCCGGCCCGAGCAGCCGGAACATGCAATTGATTTCGTGGTCGGTTCCATCCTCGGCTCCAGGGCCGTTGCGAGCGATGCCGGCTCACCGGCTACCCACGACCCGGCGCCATCGGCGCCAGCGCATGGCTGGTGCGGTCGGCCTTCGGCCGCCGCTCGCCGAGCGCGCGGCCTTCGACGATGTAGTGTACGGTCTCGGCGATGTTGGTGGCGTGATCGCCCTCGCGCTCGATGTTCTTGGCGCAGAACAGCAGGTGGATGCACAGCGTGATGTTGTGCGGGTCGGCCAGCATGTAGGTGAAGACCTCGCCGAACAGCGAGTTGTTGACGGCATCGATCGCCTCGTCGTTGTGCCACACTACGAGTGCCTTTTCGACATCGCGGCACGCGTAGCTGTCGAGCACCGCCTTCAATTGCGCCAGCACCAGATCGGCCATGTGGCGCACGCCGCGGATCGCCTGCTGCGGCAGGATCGCGCCCTTGAGCGCCAGCACCCGCTTGCCGATGTTCTTGGCGAGATCACCGATCCGCTCCAGGTCGTTGGCGATGCGCAGCGCACCCACGATCTCCCGCAGATCGACCGCCATCGGCTGGCGCCGCGCGATGGTCACCACCGACACTTCCTCGATGTCGCGCTGCAGGCCGTCGATCAGGTCGTCGAGCAGGATGACCTGCTGCGCCTGTGCGAGGTCGCAGCGCGCCAGCGCATCGACGGCGGCGGCGATCTGCCGTTCGGCGAGCCCGCCCATCTCGCCGACCTTGCGCCGCAACTCGAGCAGATCGGAATCGAACGCTCTGGTGGTGTGATTGTTCATCGCGCCGAACACTCGTGAATCCGTCCGTCTCGGCGGGATCGGACCGATCCAGCCCGGTGATGACGTCGACGACCGATGAGGGGCAGACGGTCCCGTTACGGAATGTTTCTGCCCAAGACTTCTGTGTAGGTGAATCGCGAGACAGTTCGATGACAACGTCCGGTTATGGAGAATGAAAAGCAGTTCAAGAAACAGGATTCGAAGGAGGGGGCACAGGCGCTTTTCGCCGTGCCCACCGAAGCCGAAGAGATGGCCTACGTTGCCTGCTCCGCACGGTGGCGGCGGGCACGCTGCGCTTTGCCCGCCCTACGGGTCGGTGGGGCCGGGCTACGCCGCCGTATCCGCCTGGTCGGCTCCGACGTTGTGTGCCAGCCAGGTATCGCGCTTACGCCAAGCGTGCTCGCCGCCGCAGGCCGGACAGCGCATCCACACCGCGACGTCGGGCAGGCTGTCGACGACGACCGAGGCCGTATCAATTCCGGTGGACACCGCACGGCCGGTACTCGGGCACCGCGTCATGATGACGCTCATGAGACCCTCCGCTCGGCTCGAACGCCCAGGTTGGACGAGACTCAGACCCGCCATCGCGAAGGTCAAGCTGAGCCTGTGGATAACCTGTAGGGTGGGCACAAAAGGGCGTTAACGCCCGTCTTCGCGGGCTATGGGGCGCGCTTGCGCCGTGCCCACCTGCAGCCGCCCACATCGGCTGTGGCGCGGGTCGAGCTTGTGAGGGTGGGCACGCTGCGCTTTGCCCACCCTACGCTCTTGCTACGTCGCGTACTGGGCGAACGCCACGGTGCCGGCGCGGGCGCGGTCGTCGGTCTTGACGTTGACCAGCGCCACCGAGCCGCGGTCGACCTCGCGCTGGGCGCGGTCGAGCGCCGGACGGATCTCGTCGGGGCGCTCGACGTACTCGCCGTAGCAGCCGAGCGACTCCGCCATCTTGTCGAAGCGGGTGTAGCCGAGATTGCGGCCCGGCTTATTGCGCTGCGGGTCGGCGGTCCAGCCGCCGTTGAGGCTCACCACCACCAGGATCGGGATGTTGTGTCGGACCGCGGTGTCGAGCTCGAGCGCGTTGAGGCCGAACGAGCCGTCGCCGTGCACCACGATGACCTGCTTATCGGGCTTGGCGATCTTGGCGCCGAGCCCGAACGGCAGGCCGACCCCCATGGTGCCGAACGGTCCGGAGTTGAGCCGGTGGCCGGGCACGAAGGTCGGCATCGACTGCCGGCCGAAGTTCAGGATCTCCTGGCCGTCGACCACCAGGATGGCGTCGCGCCGCATGAAATTCTTGATCTCGTCGCACAGCCGCAGCGGATGGATCG
>JBEKZK010000038.1:0-13941 GCA_049509935.1 Xanthobacteraceae bacterium
CCGAGGAAATCACCGCGACGATGGTGCAGCTGTCGCAGCTCGCCGAGGAAACGAGGACGCGCATCGCCCAGTTCAAGACCGCCTGAGGGTCCGGCATGACCCTGGTCGACGCCCGCTCCGACATCCTGGTGGAACGGCTCGCCGATGCGCTCAACCGCCGCGTCGGGCTGCGGCCCGGCGACGTGGCGCGAAAGATCGCCGCGGGTCTGGCGAAGCTTCAATGCGGACAGCGTCTGGCCTACGCCGAGCGCCTGATCGCAGCGGCGCCGCAGGATCGCGAGTGGCTCGAGTTCGTCGAGCCGATGCTGGTCCACGAGACCTATTTCTTCCGCCATCCGGCGCAGCTCGAATTGCTGCGCGACACCGTTCTGCCGAGCCTCGAGGCGCGGCGCCGGCAAAGCGGCCGCCGCTTGCTGGTGGCGTGGAATGCCGGCTGCTCGACCGGCGAGGAGGCCTGGACCATGGCGCTCCTCGCGGCCGCCCCCGACCGCCGCGAGGGCGGCGGCACGCGCCTTCCGATGTCGGTCCTCGCCACCGACCTCAGCGAGGCGTCGCTCGCCGTCGCACGCGCCGGCGTCTACCAGCATCTGAGCGGGCTCGACAGCTTCCGCGCCATCCCACCCTGGGCGACCCGGCACTTCGCCGGCACCGGCCGCGGGGCGGCGTGGAGCGTCCCGGCCGGCCCGCGCGGCGACGTCCGCTTCCTGCGTCACAATCTGCTCGATCCGCCGCCGGTCGCCGAGGCCGACCTCGTGGTGTGCCGCAACACGCTGATCTATTTCGAGGAGGCCGCCAACCGGCGCGCCCAGGCGCATCTGGCGTCGGCGCTGCGCCCCGGCGGCGTGCTGGTGCTGGGACCGGCGGACGCCCTGCGGCTGCCGGACGCCTTCGAGCCGATCGAGACCTACTCGGCCACGGTCTATCGCAAGTTGGGCTCCTGATGCGCGGCGCCCTGGTCGCTTCGCCGTCGGCATTCCTGCGGATCGGCCTCGTTCAGCAGCTGCGCCTGCATCGGCCCAGGCTGTTGCCGTCGCAAGCCGCGACCACCGATGAGGCGCTGCGGGTTCTCGCCGAAGGCGCGACCAGGCTCGCCATCATCGACGATGTCCTGATGGCGGAGCCTCACGGCGACGACCTGCGTGCCATGTTGCAACGCCACCCCGCCCACACCCTTCTCATCGCGACCGGCCACCCGGGGGCGACGCCGCCGTCGCCTGCGGCACTGGGCCGGGTAGACTTGGGCCGGGTAGTCGCCGGAACCGTCGACGGAGTTCTCGACATGGGCGCGATCGCGCGCGCCCTGCCCGAGGCGCTCGACGCACTCGGCGCCGGGCCCGGCTTTCGCCGGCCCGCGTGGGTCGCCCCGGTGGCGCCGACGCGGGTGGCCGGCGCGCCGCCGCGGCTCACACCTACGCGGCCCGAAATCATCCTCGTCGCGGCATCGACGGGAGGGCCGACCGCGCTCGCCATCCTCCTGCACCGGCTCGGCCGGTCGCCGCTGCCGATGGTCGTCGCCCAGCATATGCCGGCCGATCAGACCGCGAGCTTGGCGCGCCATCTCGCGGCCGAGACCGGACTCGAGGTGATCGAGCTCGGTTCCGGCGAGATCCCGACCCGTGCGCACGTGACGGTGCTGCGTGGCGGATCGGACTACCGGATCGTCCGCGGAACGGCCGGTCGTTTTCGCGTCGTGGCGACCGAGATGGCCGGCAATGTCTTTCATCCCAGCGCCGACCTGCTGTTCGGCTCGGCGGCCGCCGCCGGCCTGGAGGCGATAGCCGTGGTGCTGAGCGGCATGGGCCAGGACGGCGCCCGCGGCGCCGCCGCGATCGCCGAGCGCGGTGGAGGCGTCCTGGTGCAGGACTTCGCCAGTTGCGTCGTCGCCGGGATGCCGTCGGCTGCGCAAGCCGCCTGCGCGACCGCCGCGGTGATGACCGTGCCCGCCATCGCCCAGCATCTGTGTCGATGGACGGCACCAGCCGCGCGATCCCTGGCGGCCGGTCGGGAGCGATGAATGGCCCTGCTGGTGCTGATCACCGAGGACGACGCCTTCGCGGCAGCCGCCGCAGCCCTGGCGGGCGCCGAGCTGACCGTGATGCGCGCCGGCGTCGAGGAGGCGGCCGCGGTCGCCCGGCGCGATCGGCCGGACATCCTCGCCGTCGATACCGACTCGATCCGCGAGGCCGGAGCCTTGATCGGCGCCCTGTCGCTGGTCACCGGGTCTGCGACGGTCGCGGTCTCGCACCAGGCGTGGCCCGGCTCGGAGCAAGTTGCTGCCTGGCGTGCCGCGGGCGCTGCCGCCGTGTTGCCGAAACCGTCGGGCTCCGCCGCCCCCACGCTCGCCGGAGCGGACCGCGACGCCTATGTGCGGTGGCTCTCGGATCTCGCCCGCGCCAGGCGGGAGACCCAGGCGTGAACGACCGCGTCGCTCCGGATCTGGTATCGCAGTTCGCCGTCGAGATCGGCGAGCACCTCGCAGCGATCGAGCCGATCCTCGTCGCCGCCGACTTCGAAGCACCCCGGCGTTCCGACATCGATCTCCTGTTCCGCGGATTCCACTCGATCAAGGGGCTGGCGCGCGTGCTCGGCGCCAAGAGCATGGAGGCTGTGGCGCACGAAGCCGAAAGCCTGCTGTCGCTGGTACGCTCGGGCGACCGCGGATTCGACGCGACGGTGCAGGAGCCGCTGATCGCCGCGACCGACGCCCTGAAGGACGCACTCGGCGCGCCGCTCGTCTCGCCGGTGCCGCCGGCGATCATCGACGGCCTGCGCCGCGCCGCGACAGCGACCGAGCGCGTCGGCTCGGTCGAGGCGTCCACGGGGTCCGAGACCTGGCGCTTTCTCGGCGACGATCTCGACCTGCTGCGGGCCTTCGCCGAGCTGCTCCACGAAATCATCCCTGAGGCCGCGCAGGCGATCGCCGACGGCGCCGAGCACGCCTTGGGCGAGGCCATCGGCGTCCTGGTCCACGCCTGCACCCGCCTCGGCCTCGACGGCATGCGGGCGATCGCCGACCGCGTCGCGTCACGATCGGGCACGGAACGGCTGCATGCCTTCGCCGAGCTGATGCGCCACGCGGCACGCTTCGCCAAGCTCGTGGGCGTGGCGGCTTGCCCCGCGGCGGCCGCCCTCGAATTCGTCCATGGTCCGTTGCGCGCCACGCTGGAGCACGAGCTCGAGGCGGCACTGATGGCCGAGCCGGCCGAGCGCCCGGCACTGGCACTGCGTTGCGCCGGGCTTTGCGCCATCGTCGCCCCCGCCTCGGGCGCCGGCCGGCTGCTCGCCGACATCGTCGAACGCCCGCCTTCGACGGTGGCTTTTGCCGGCGACATCGACCCGCTCCTGCGGGACGCCATCGCGGCGGTAAGACAGGGGCTCGATGCTGGCGGCGAGCCCGACCGGGCGGTCGCCGCCCTTCGCGACGCGCTCGGCGCTCCCTATCGGGCCGGCGACGAGATCGAAGCCCATCTGAGGCGGCTCGGCCTCGACGTCGGGCGCTTCTCTCCCGGCCCGCCGCGCCGGGTCGAACGATTGTCGACGCTCCTCGACGGGTCTGGCACCACGTTGAAAGAGGTGATCATCGAATCGCCGACCACCGCCGCGCACGCGAGGCTGGCGCCGCTCGATCCGCTGCTGGGTCAGAGCGGCAGCCGCGGCGACGGAGCGGTGGCGGTCCTGCTGCTGGACGCCGAGGAGACCGGCACCGTCGCCGATCGGGTCAGGCGAGCGCTCGGCGATCTCGCGGCCGACGTTCGCCGGCTCGACCCCGGACGTGTCGGCGAATTCTCGCAGTCTCCGGGCCCGGCCGCGGACCAGGAAGAGTCCGCCGAAGAGGCGCAGGTCCGCGTGCCGGTGGAGGTCCTCGACAAGCTGTTCGGCCGCATCGGCGAGTTCTTCTCGCTGGGCAGCCGGCTCAACGTGCTCGCCACCGAATCCGACGTGCCCAACGCGCTGCGGCGCCTGGCGGATTTCGCCGTCACCCGGACGCCGGAGCTGCGCTCGGACATCGATATCCTGGTGCGCCAGCATCGCGACTTCTGCACCGTCGAGGTCGACGTGGCACGCATCATCAGTCTCATCCACGAAAGCACGCTCGGCCTGCGCGTCATCCCGCTGGACACGGTGGTCTCACGCTTTCCGCGCCTGGTGCGCGAGACCGCGCGGCGATACGGCAAGCAGGTGCGCTTCCTCGCCGAGACCGGCGGCATCCGCATCGACAAGGGCATGGCGGACATGCTCGCCGATCCTCTCACCCACATGCTGCGCAACGCCATCGACCACGGCATCGAGCCGGAGCCCGAACGGCTCGCCCAGGGAAAGCCGCGAACCGCAACGTTGCGGCTCAATGCCCAGCAGCAGGCGAACCGCATCGTGCTCGAGGTCGGCGACGACGGTCGCGGCATCGATCTCGAGCGGGTCAAGCGCCATGCGATCTCGTCTCGCCTGGCGTCCGCCGACGAAATCGAGCGCATGAGCGACGAGCAGGTCGCCCGCTTCATCTTCACGCCGGGCTTCTCGACCGCCGCGCAGGTCAGCGAGGTCTCCGGCCGCGGGGTCGGCATGGACGTGGTGCTCGTCAACGTGACGAAGCTCGGCGGCAAGATCGACATCGCCACGCGGGCCGGCCAGGGGACGACATTCACCTTGGACCTGCCGCTGTCGGCGGCGATCCAGCCGATGCTTCTGGCCGATACCGGTCTGCAGCCCATCGGCTTTCCCGAGGCGATGGTGAGCGAAGCGCTGGTGTTCCCGTCATCCGGCGTGCAGCACGTCAACGGCCAGCGCTCGATCCTGCTGCGTGAGCGCTTCCTGCCGGTCTTCAAGCTCACGGAGCTGCTGCGCCTTCCCCACCCACCCGCGGAAAATCGCGCCGATCTGCCGATCGTGCTGTGCGAATGGTCGGGCCAGCGGATGGGCGTCGAGGTGCACCGCATCCTGAGGCGGGGCGAGATGCTGATCCGCGAGACGCATCCGCGCATTGCCGCGCTTCCGGGAATCGGCGGCATCTCGACGATGGGCTTCGACCGGATCGTCCTGGTGCTCGACCCCGACCAGATGTTCGAACTCGCGCGCAAGGCCTCGGTGTTCGGCCTGCGGGTCTCGCCCGAGCAGCTGGCGTCATTGGGCGGCGCAGTCCCGACGGAGGAACTGGTGGCCCCCTCGCCCGACCACGCCCCGGGGCGGGAGCAGGCGTCGTGAGCGAATACCTCGAGGTCCGCTGCGGGCCGCATCGCTTCCTGGTTCCCAGCGCCGACGTCGCCTCGATCGAGATTCTCGAGGGCACCGTGGTCGCGTTCAGCGGGCGGCGGGCGCCGCGCGACACCATGATGCTCGATGGCCGGATTCTCGCCGGAAGCGGCTCCGCCGGCGCGCCGCGGCGCGGCGTCGCCTTGCGTGCGGCCGGGCGCGACCGGATCGACACCCGCATCGTGGTCGATCAGGTCGGCGCGCTGATCCGCTGTGAACCGCATGCCATCGAGGCCCTGCCGCTCGCGGTGGCACGGCTGCGGCCGTTCCTGTCCGGCGTCTGGCGCGACCAGGCGGCGGGCGAGTATCTGTTCTGCGTGCGCCCGCGCGGTGAGCTCCCGTCGAGGAGCCTGGCGTGGCGACGGCTGATACGCCGCGCCGCGCTCGTGGCGTGCAGTCCGACCCCCGAGCGGGAGCTCGTGCCGTGACGGCGCGCGAAGATGCCGCCGAGCGCAAGCGCGTCCTCGTCGTCGACGACAGCTTCATCATGCGCAACGTGATGACGGAGATCGTCGAAAGCGATCCCGAGCTCGAGGTGGTCGGCACCGCGGAAGACGGAAAGATCGCCCTGCAGAGGGTTCGCCAGCTCAAACCCGACGTCGTGCTGCTCGATATCCGGATGCCGGAAATGTCCGGCCTGGAGACGCTGCGGCGCCTCGGGCTGCGCTCCGCCTGCAAGGTGGTGGTCCTGTCCTCGCTGGTGGTCGATGCCGATTCGGCGGAGCGGGTCGAAGCGCTGCGGCTGGGCGCGGTGGCGGCGATCGCAAAACCGTCCGGAGGCGTGAGCCTCGACCTGAAGCAGAAACGCGCCTCGCAGGTCGTCCGCGTGGTGCGCGAAGCGCTCGGCCTGCCTCCCCTCCTCGAGGCGATCTCCGCGGCGGAGCCTGCCGAGACCTCCGAGGTGTCGGATCTCCGGTCGAGCCCGTTCGCCGATCTGCTGATGGCGGAGCTGGAAACCGGCGTGCTCGTGTTCGACCGCGAGGGCCGCCTCATGCGCGCCAACGCCGCGGCAGCCCGTATCCTGCGCGGCTGCGACCTGACGGTGGGACGCGCCACGATCGCCAGCGTCTGTCACGACTTCAATCAGCCGCTCGAGCGTGAAATCTGGGACGTGATCGCCGGATGCGAGCCGTTGCCGGCGGCGGACATCAGCTTTGCCGTACCCGACGGCGAGTGGATTGCGGTCCGGCGATCGGTCCGGCCGATCAGGATGTCGGCAATGCTGCGCGGTGCGCTCGTCCTCCTCGACGATATCGCGGAGGCGCAGCGCGTGCGGTCGCTGCTCGACAGGACCGTGTCATCCGAGGTGACGAAGACCCTGATCGAAGCGCCGGCTGCGGCGCTGACCGGAGAGATCCGCGAGGCCACGATCCTGTTTGCGGACATCCGCGGGTTCACGAGGCTGGCCGACTCGCTCGGTCCGCACCGGACCGTCGATCTGCTCAACCGGTATTTCTCCTACATGGCCGACGTGATCGCCGCCGAAGGGGGCGTCATCGACAAATTCATCGGTGATGCGATCATGGCGCTGTTCGGCCTTCCACGATCACATGGTGACGATGCGGACCGCGCGGTCGCCGCCGCGCGCAACATGCAACGGGCGCTGAGGTTGCTCAACGAGCACCTCGCCGGCTCCGGGCACCGGCTGGAGATCGGCATCGGGATCGCCAGCGGGCATCTGGTCGCCGGCCAAATCGGCGCCCCCGACCGGATGAACTATACGGTCATCGGCAGCCCGGTGAACCTGGCGGCGCGGATCGAGGGGGTGACCAAATCGTATGGCAGCGCGATCCTGATCTGCGGGGGCACCTTCGCGAGGCTCGCCCGCAGGTCGGCGGTCCGCAAGGTCGATGTCGTGGTGCTCAAGGGCCACCATGCGCCGACGACGATCTTCGAGGTCTTCGTCGACGAGCCCGGCGCCGGCGCAACCGAATGGCTGCAGGCGTTCGACGCCGGGGTCGCCGCCTATGTGGCCGGCGATTTCGTTGCGGCGCAGACCCATCTGGCGCGCGCTCAGGCCGCCAACCCCGCCGATGCGATGACCGCCGTGCTCGCCCGGCGGTGCCGACGCCTCGGTCTGGAGGGCCGCGCATGGACGGGCGCGTGGGAGCTTGCCGACAGGTAGGACGGATGCATGGAACGGCTCGATTTCCTGTGCGTATTGGCCGGACCGCAGCGGATCGCGATCCCGCTCAACCTCGTCCTCTCGGTCGAGGAGGCCGGTCCCTTGACGCCGCTGCCGTTCAGTCCCGGCCTGGTGGAAGGCCTCGTCATGGCGCTCGGCAGGGTGCTCCCGCAGATGTCATTGACGCAGGTTCTGGGCGAGGCGACATGCGACGGCGGCGTGCTCGTGGTGGTCGCGGCGAGCGACGACGTGCGAGCCCTGCGGGTCGACCAGGTGGCCGGCATGGTGCAGGTGGACGTGCAGACCGTGGAGCCGCTCGATGAGGACGATCGCGGCGCGCGGCCGCTGGTCACTGCGCGCTTCGAGGCCCTCGGCGGGGAATGGCAGGTGCTCGACTATGTCAGGCTGACCGCGGATGCGCCCATGGAGCCGGCCGGGACGGCGAGCGGGGCGGCGTTCGTCGCCGCGGCGGGGCGGGACGAACCGCCCACCGGACCGCCACCGGATGACGACGTCAGCGAGCATCTGGCGCTGCTCGTCGTCGAGATCGCGGGCGAGAGCTATGCGCTGCCGACCCCGGACATCATCGAGCTGCTGATCCCCGGTGTGGTCCGCTCGATGCCGGGAGCGCCGGCTTGGATCGCCGGACTGATCGACCGCCGGGGTGCGCCACTTCTGGCGCTCGCGACGGCCGTGCTGCTCGGTCGACCGTCGACCTCCGGCGGCGGAATCGCGCTCGTCGTCGAGGTGGCCGGCGCGGGCCTTGTCGGCATCCTGGTCGACCGCGCCGTCGGCATCGAGCGGGTGCGCCACTCGGCGATCCACGCGGTGCCGCAGGACATGGCCGGCGTGGCCAACTATTTCGTGGTCGGAGCCGAGCACATCGTCGGCATCATCGACCCGGCTGCGCTCACCGCCCAGGTCGGCGGCGCGCTGGCGGAGCTCGTGCCACGCGAGTCGACCGCCACGAGCGCGCCCCACATCGGGGCCGCAGCTGCGAAGGCGTCGCAAAAGCTCCTCTCGGTTCGGGTCGGTCGGGAGTTGTTCGCGCTCCCGCTCGACCGGGTCGAACGCATCCAGGCTTCCGTGGTCCTCACCCCGCTGCCGCAGCCGGGAACCGGCTTCGACGGGATGGCCGATGTCGGCGACGCGACGGTGCCGGTGCTCGATCTGCGCCGGCGCATCGCGCATTCCGGCGCCGATCCCAATCCGCCGTGCGCGCTGGTCGAGATCGAGGGGGGACTCGTGGGCCTCGCGGTCGACCAGGTTCTCCGCATCGAGGATATTCCGGACAATGCCGTCGAGGACATCGCGACGCATCCGATCCTCCCGATCTCCCACATCGCCCATTCGGGCGGCCAGCTGCTGTCGGTGTTGATCGTCGACCGGGTGTTGCCGCCCCTCGATCCGGGCTCGAGCCAGGACGCGGCGGCGTGATGTTGCCGGCGGGTTCAGTCCGGCTCGATCGCCCCGTTGCCGACGACGCGAAGCTCGATCCCGGCAATCAGCTGGGAGCGCCGCGTCTCGGCGGCGACGATTGCGGCGGTCGTCTGTTTCAGAGTGCTGCCGTTCGATCCGACCGAGACGATGCCGCCGATGACGGCGGTGATGGATGCGACCATCATGACGGGATCGACGCCCAAGAACCCGAGCGCCATGCCGGCAAGCCACAGTCCGCCGATCGCAATGGCGATTTTCGATGCCAGAATGAGCTTCCGGCACCTCTCGGCAACGCCGGCGAGCCGCTCGATCTGCGATTCGAGACGGGAGATCTGGTCGGTCGGGTCATCATCGGGCATGCGGAGACGGACGACGGATCGGGAAGCGGAGCACCGACCGGCGCAGGACTGGCGAAGCGTGCGCGGTTCGCCGCCAGGACCCTGCGTGGGGCACAACTGCAGAGCTTGAAGCGGTTCGACCGGCCCCGCAAGCGCGAATGCGCCCGGGGATACCGCCATGCGCCAGGGCGATCAGACATCGGGATGCCGCCGGACCCGGACCGGGGGCGGTGCCCCGGTCCGGCCGATCGGCGTCGGGCAGCGGATCGAGTGGCCCGACGATGCTTTCCTACTCGGCGGCCTGAAGAACCGGTCTCGCCGTCTCGATGGCGTGCAGATAGGTCTCGAGCAGCGTCTCCTTTTCGTCGCGCTCCTTCGGATCCTGCTTCCGCAACCGGATCACCTCGCGCAGGATCCTGACATCGAACCCGTTGCCCTTTGCCTCGTCGTAGATTTCCTTCCGGTCCTCGTTGAGCGCCCTGATGTCCTCCTCGATCCGCTCGATGCGCTCGACGATGGCGCGCAACTGATCGCCGGCAACCCCACCTGATCTGCTCATGGTTTCTCCCTCGTCAACATGGCGACGCAAAGCTCGACGATCGGACCCGTCGGATCAAGCCGATCGGGCCGGCGTGGTAACCGGTCCGTTAACGACACCGCGTGCCGCTACCGATCGTGCTATTACCCATGATTGATTTCGGGCTGAACTCAACGTCTGTTAACAGCGTTCCGCATATTCTGGCTGCGGTCCTTTTCATCAATTGTTGCGAGCGGATGGGGATAGGCTTTGTCGCTTTTCCGATTCTCGACATTGAGGCGGAAGCTGTTCGGCATCATCTTCCTGCTCGGCATCCTGCCGATCATCGGCGCCGGCCTGACGTTCGTCGCCCTGCACAGCAGCGCGGCCGTGCAACACGATCTCGACACCGCAACCCGCGGCACCATCTACCTGGAACGGATCAACGGACTGGTCTACGACGTCGCCATGGAATCCCGCGGGATCTACATGTCGGCCGACTGGAAGGTCGCCGAGCCGTTCGCCAGGAACCTGCTGGGCGCGCTGACGAGCCTGCAGAAGACCGCGGCCCAGTGGAAGGCCAATCCGGTGGAGGCCGAGCGTCAGAAGATCGACGACCTGGCGACCGGCATCGACGAGTTCGTGCGCTTCCGCAGCGAGCTGGTCCGGCTCGCCCGGGAGAGCACCGCCGCCGAGGCGCGACAATTCGGCGACAATGACAACAATCGGCGCTCGCGCTCGGCGCTGAACAGCAAGCTCGTCACGCTGGCCAAGAGCTACGAGGACCACGTGGCTCGGGCCTACCTGGCGATCGAGGCCGATCAGCGAAGCAACCTCGTCATGCTGTCGGGGCTCGGCGGCTGCGCCGTCATCGCCCTGGCGGGAGGTCTCCTGCTGGTGAGCCGGGGCCTGCTGCAACCGCTTCAGCGCATTCAGGACGCCATGGGCCGGGTCGCCATGGGGGACGTCGACAGCGCCATCGAGGGAGCGCTTCGGAGCGACGAGATCGGCGCGATGGCGCGCGCGGTCGAAGTCTTTCAGGCCAACGCCGTCGAACGGCAGACCCTCGAGAGGGCCGCGCAGGCGACGCGCGAGCAGGAGGGGCAGCGCGCGCGCAGCCTCGAGCAGTCGTCGAAAACGTTTCGCGACGCCATCTCGGGGATCATCGCGACGCTCGACGGGGAGATCGCATCGCTGCGCTCGTCCTCGGAGGTGCTGACCGGCGCCGCGAACTCGGTGTTCGACCAGGCGCAGGCCGCCGCGCAGGCGTCGTCGGGTGCCGCCGACAACGCCCAGACGGTGGCGGCGGCCACCGAGGAGCTCGGCGCATCGATCCGGGAAATTTCGAGCCAGGCCCAACGTGCGAGCCTGATCGTGACCGCGGCGGCAGAGACGGCGAAGAAGACCGATCGTGACGTGGCCGGTCTGTCCGACTCGGCTCAGCGCATCGGCGCGGTGGTCGAATTGATCCAGTCGATCGCCGGGCAGACCAACCTGCTGGCGCTCAACGCGACGATCGAGGCGGCCCGCGCCGGCGAGGCCGGCAGGGGATTCGCGGTGGTGGCCTCCGAGGTGAAGGCGCTCGCGATGCAGACCGCCAAGGCGACGCAGGACATCGCCGAACAGATCGGCGCCGTCCAGGCGTCCACCGACATCGCGGTCGGATCGATCCGCAAGATCGCCGCCCAGGTGGGCGAAATTTACGGCATCACCACCGGTATCGCGGCCTCCGTCGAACAGCAGGAAGCGGCGACCCAGGAGATTTCGCAGAATGTCGCGCAGGCGGCCGACGGCAGCCGGCTGGCGGCGACCACGGTCGACGGGGTGACCGCCACGGCAAACGAGACCAGGCAGCAATCGGAGCGCCTGGTCGGCGCCTCGACCAAGCTCGGAACGGCGGCGCAGCAGCTGTCGGACTCGGTCGACGCGTTCATCCAGGAGGTCGCCACCGACATCGAGGAGCGCCGGGCCTCCGCCCGCCGGCGCATCACGCGGGTGCTGATCATCACCGCCGCCGGCGAGCGCCGCGAAACGCAGTCGATCGACGTCAGCCTGACCGGAGTCAAAATCGGCAATATCCCGGGGCTGACGCCCGGCATGCACCTCGACGTCGACTTCGGCTCGGGGCCGATCGCCGCCACCGTGGTGTGGGCCGGAAGCGCCGAGGCCGGCCTCAAGTTCACCCAGCCGCTCACCCGTCTGCCGACCGACTCGGCCGGCACGGTCGAGTCGGAACGGCAGGCCGCCTGAACTTTTTTGGCCGCACTTCCTTTCGGAAAGCCGGTGTCCACCCCGGATCAAGTCCGGGGCGGGCTTTTTCCGTGAAATTCCTTATCGCCGCATAATCGCGCCGAATGCGAGCCCGAGACCAATCGCCAAGGCGAGCGTGGCGACGGGATGCTCGCGGACCGCCTCCTCGACTCCCTTGAAGACCGGGCCGGTCATATCCCGCACCGCATCGGCGGCATCCTTCCCCTTTTCCCCGGCTTCGGACATCAGGTCGTCGATCTTGGGTCTTGCCCGCCGCATCCGGGTCTTCATGTCATCGAGCGCGCCCTCACCGGCCGCGGTCACGAGAGCGGCGATCTGCTGGGTCATGCGACCGACCTCGTCCCGCAAGCTCTGGACGTCGGCGTCGCCGACCGCTCGGTCGATCTTGCCCGCGATCCCGTTGGAGCTGGCGGACTGTTCAAAGGTAGCCATGAAAAAGTCTCCTTGTTCGATCGGCGCCGGCTGTCCGAACAGTGACGCGCAAGGGGACAACGTTCGGCGACGAACAAAGTTACCGACCGCATCATGCCGTTTCGATCTTTTCCGGCTCGCGCGGATTCGTCCTGTGATTTTCGTGGAACCATCCCGGTGCTTGCGCATTAAGCACGCACCGTAGTCTTCCGCACATCCTGCCCGTCGGTGACCCTCAGGCGGCCTTCCTCGCGGCCTGGGAAAGCTCATCTGCGGCCTGCGCTCGTTCCCTGGGACATCCATGAAAAAGGACGCACCATGCGAAAGCCCCTGATCCTCGTGGCCACCATTGCCCTGGTGGCCGGCGGCATGCTCACAGGCCCTGCGATCGGCCGCGACCGCGGCGACCGTGTGGAGCTCTCGGCGAACCAGATCGTCGCCCAGTCCGACGCACGCACCGCGCGCATGAAGGCCGATCTTCGTCTTACGCCCGACCAGGAGAAGAACTGGTCGGGCTTCGAGAGTTCCTTGCGCGAGATCGACCAGAAGCGCGCCGAGCGCGAGGTCACCCTGCGGACCGAACGCGCGCAGCAGAACGGCTCCGGCGACGTCATCGACGAGATGCGCCGCAACGCCGATTCCCTCAGCGACTACGCCGCCAACCAGAAAAAGCTCGCCGACGCCGCCCAACCGCTGTTCGCCAGCCTCGACGAGCGTCAGAAGCAACGCTTCGCCAACGAGTTGATGAACCTCGGCGGGGGCCGGACGCGCAATTGATCGAGGCCGCGGACAGCCGGCACGCGGCCGTCCGGCCTTCTGCAGTGGCCCGACGCTCGCCCTGGGCGCAGCCGGCAGTGCTGCCGTCCTGGGGCATGGCTGAAACGAAAGGATAGCATCGTGTCGATTGGACTCATCCTGGTCATCATCCTGGTCATTTTTCTGCTGGGAGGCTTCAGCGGCCGGTTCGGCGGCTACGGCTACGGCTATGGCCACAGCGGCGTCGGCGTCATCGGCATCGTCGTGATCATCCTCATCGTCCTGCTACTCATGGGGCGAATCTAGCCGGCCCAGATGCCACTCCCGGTGATCGCCGATGGGCGGCTGTCGGACTGCTCGCCGTGCCGCTCCTGGCCGGGGAGAATATCGCCGCCGGCACGGCGCGCGCACGTGAAGGATCATGCCATGATCGCCATCAAGACGACGTTGGCCGCAGTATTGCTCGGCGCCGGCCTGGCGGCAGCCGGGGCGCAGTCTTTCGAGGGCATTACCTGCGATGACGTTCGCGCCCTGTCGAGCGCCGAGCGGACCTACTGGTCGAAGCGATTGAATCTGTCGGCCGAGCAGCGCCATCTCATCTACGCGACCTGCTACCACCGTGCGCGCGGCGGGCGCCACGACCTCGGCGAAAGGGTCGTCACCGCCAAATGACGCATCTCGGATGCGGGGTTTTCTCACAGCAACGAAAGGATGACGCAGGGGCTGCGTGAAGACATCGCATGTCCCGATCCGTTGGAACGACTCGTCATGGCCGGGCTTGTCCAGCCTTGTGCCGGGCATCCACGTCTTTGCGGGCGCAAGCAAGACGTGGATGC